>JALEJI010000083.1 GCA_022769825.1 Prevotella sp.
ATTGCGCTCGTTTGCAATTTCTTCACATAAGAGTTAAATAAAACATTAATTAATCTTTTAAATCTTACGTTTATGAATAAAATTTTACGCATTTCAATGATCGCTGTGTTGGCATTAATTGCTAATTTCAGCTTTGGACAAACTGTTGTTACATTTACTGCAGAAACGGACAAAGGTAGTTTTGATGCAACTCAAACTGGTACAGGAGCAGGAGCTGACAAAATTACAAAAAACGGAGTAACCATACAGACTAGCAATGGTGCTTTCGCAGCTACAGACTACAACACTAAAGCTGCACAATATCGCATTTATAAATCTGCAAAATTCACTGTATCGTCAACAGTAGGCAACATAACAAAAGTGGTCATTACCTGTATCACAAATGGTAGTGCAAAAAATGGTCCTGGTTGCTTCACTGGTGACAATTACAAAGCCAGTACAGGAAAAGAGGGTACTTGGTCTGGTAATGCGGCCAGCCTGACTCTTACTGCTTCAAGCAATCAAGTTCGAGCAACGAAAGTAGAAGTTACAATTGGCGGTGAAACTGGCGGTGAAACTCCAACTCCTCCAGCAGAAGAAACTAAAGCAGAAAACATTGCTGCATTCAAGGCTTTGACAAGTGGAACAACTGCTACTTTAACTCTCAAGAATGCGCAAGTAGTTTACAAGAACGTTTACACAACAAAAAAAGGTGCAACTAACACAGAGTACTATGTTCGCGATGCATCAGGTGCTATTCAGTTCTTCAACACTGGTTTGGACTTGAAGGTAAACCAGATTCTTAATGGTACTGTAGAAGTAAAATACTCTCCATACAATGATATGCCAGAGGCAGCTAAGTCAACTAACACTTCTGCCGAAAAGCTTACTATCACTGATGGTGAAGTGGCTGTTCCTACAAAGGTTACCGTTGCTGACCTCGCAACAGACAAGTATCTTTGTGACCTCGTTACAGTTGAGAATGTAAATATCACAACTGAAGAAGAGGATACTCACACTAACAATTATCTTGTAAGTGGTACTGATAAAGTCATGATTTACGACAAGTTCAAGACTAATGTTACCATCTCTGAGGGCGAAGGTTATGACGTAACAGGTGTTCTTGTTACTGCTAAATTAAGCGGCAATATCGTTAAAGAGCTTGCTCCTATCTCGGCTCCTGTAGCCACAGGTATCAACAACATCTCGGCTGCCGTTGATTCTGCAGACGCTCCCGTTTACAACCTCTCTGGCCAGCGCGTGGGCAAGAACGCCAAGGGCGTGCTCATCAAGAACGGCAAGAAGTATGTGGTGAAGTAATCACCCATTTGATATAACACCTCATATAGACGCTTCGCTAAGGAAGGCGGAAATGCAGGCTCGCGCAACAGTCGCGACGTGCATTCCCAACTATTCTTCAGCGAAGCGTTTTTTTGTGGTCTTACTGGATTTGGAGTGATGGCATACCCAATCGTAGCGCTTTGCAGGGGCCGCCCCTGCAAAGCGACAAATGGCATCGATTTTATAGGATAAAATATTTTACAAATGGTCGTCTGAGAATCGATTCTTTTCAACCGAGCCATCGCTTGCGTGGAAATGACGCAATTATGGGCCATTTTGATAAAAGCCTGATTATTAAGCGATTATGTTTTTAGCGGTTTCCCAGCGTTGCAAATTCGCAAAAATGGCGTCGCCGTTACACTGTAATCGCATCGCCGTTACGGTGTAATCGCGTTGCCGTTACAGTGAAATCGCGTTGCCATTACAGTGTAACGGCAACGCGATAACGCCGTAACGGCAAAAATTTTTGGCCGAAAACCGTCCGACGACGCTGCAAAGGGGCACCTCGAAGCCATTTTCCCGCTCTAAATGCACCTGTTCCCAAGTGTTAAATTTTGGCAATAATATTTTACATTTTACCGTGCAAGGCATCCGACGACTTGGCACGGATTCTACACTCACGATGGCGGCACATAACAGGGAATCCGGGAAAATCATTTCCGCCTCAACAACACCCACACGATGACGGGCGCGCCAATCAATGACGTGACGGCGTTGAGGGGAAGGACGGTGCCGCTTGGCGGCAAGGTAGTGACGACATTGCAAAGCAAGGCGATAGTGCTTCCCATGACGATGGTCACGGGCAGGAGCACGCGATGGTCGGCGACTCCCGTGAAAAGCCGGGCGACATGAGGCACGGCAAGGGCTATAAACGCTATCGGCCCGCAGAAGGCGGTGACCAAGGCGGTGAGGATGCCCGTCAACAACAAAAGTACGTTGCGCGTCTTCCTTACATTCACGCCCATGCTCTCGGCATATCGTGGGCCAAGAAGCAAGGCGTTGAGAGGCTTGACAAGAAGAAGCGACGAAAGCGTGGCTACCACCGTGAAGGGGGCGAAGAGCCACAAGTCGTCTATGCTCACACCCGTGAAGTCGCCCATGCCCCACGCCACGAAACTGTGAACGCCCTCGTCGGTGGCCAAGGAGTTGAGCAAGGTGATGGCGCTGGAGCAAAGGTAGCCCACCATCATGCCAACGATGATGAGCGTCACCGAGCTGCGCACCCTGCGGCTCAGAAACCATATCATGGCCGTGACAGCCATTGCGCCAAAGAACGCCGCCACCACCGACGACAGGAAGCCGACGATGCCGGAGAGAGCCAGCCCCGGCGCAAGCGTGAGCAAGGCCACGGCAAGCGAGGCGCCACTGGTGACGCCAAAGATGTCGGGAGCCGCCAACGGATTGCGGAATGCCGTCTGAAGCAGCAAGCCGCTCGCCGCGAGCGCGCCACCCGACAAGAGCGCGGTGACGGCTTGGGGCAGGCGGGAAAACACGACGATATATCTTGCCGCGTCTGTACCCTCGCCACGCAAGGCGTTTACCACATCCACGGCAGGAATGTCCACGCTGCCATGAAACAGCGAGACAAGAAACAAGAGCAAACAAATGGCGACAAGCAAAAAGCTTTTCGCCATTCGTGACGCGGACGGCCACAGGTGCCGCCCCCGCCTTGTCGTAAACTTACCCATAAGGATACTCCCTCTTAACGTATAATCAACCTAACTTCTGATAATATCTTAACCTTCCGAGCTTGGCACCAGGATGAAGGAGGATTATCATCTCGCGCAGAAGATAGTCGGGGCGCCAGCTTGTCTCCTCGAAATAAGGCTTCTCGTCGCAATCGCACTCGTAGATTTGCCCATCGCGAAACGCCTTCAGCGCCTCGTAGCCCTTGAACTCGCTCAAGAGGTCGGCCTTGGTCATGAGGCGCGAGCCATTTACCTTGAACGCCCACACGTCGCTCTGGCCGGCTTTCGCGAGAATGGTCTCGAAGTTGAGCGCGAGGCTTCCGCTGTGATTGTCGTTGGCGAAGGCGTAGCCTCCGTTGGCGTCGCGTATGGTCACGCCGATGGTGCTTTTGCCTCCGGGCGTGTACCATATTGCACCGGTCTTGCGCTCGGTGAGCACGCTCTTGCCTTTCGGCAACCTGGACGCAAACGCTTTCAAGCCCTGGTAGGTGGAGTCGACCACATGGAACAGGGAGTCGGCCTTGCGCTCACAGCCAAACAGCGGTCCATAATAGCGCATCCACTCGGCCCGTCCGAGCGAGGAGGTCTCCATGTAGTCGGCAGCGTAAATAATGGGGATGCCAAGCCTCTCTATCTTCTGCATGGACTGGCCCTCGTAAGGACTGATGATGATGGCGTCTGGCTTTAAGGCCATGATGCGCTCCATGTCGGGGCTCATCGAGTTTCCGCAATCCTCTATCTTGCCCTTCGCGCCACTGGCAAGCGCGAGGCGGCGCTGGATGTCCTTGATGAGGATATACTTGGAGTCGCAAACGCCGACAATCCTGTCGGCCACGCCAAGATATTCCATCAGCTGGCAATGCACGGTCGTGAACACCACCACGCGCTTGAAAGGCTTTGTGGCCTTCAGCGTCTGCAAGGTCTTGCCTTGCTGCCAGGGGTCGAGAACCGTGATGGCGGAATCGCCGTCAAGCCTCAGAAGTTGAGCATAAGAAAGGCCATCGCCTTGTCCCTCAGCGCCAGGTTGCCTGTTGGCGCAAGAGAGGAGCAAGACAACGCCTATCAACAGTGAGAAGTATTTTCCCATTCGGTTTTGCTTCAAGAAAAAAACGGATTCTACTTCAAGAACACTATCTTGTGGGGATTGAGACCGCAAGAAGAGAACTCACGCTCATAGTTGCCCTTGTCGCTGAACACATATACCTTGCCGTCGGTAATATAGTCGGACGTGGCCACGTAGACTCTGCCATCATAGGGGTTGACGCTAATGCTGTAAACGGTAGCCGTGGCAATTTCGGCAGGCGCGTTCTTGAAGAAGTTGGCATTGGTCTGACCTGTCTTCACGTTGTAGGA
This sequence comes from Prevotella sp., assembly GCA_022769825.1. GTDB lineage: Bacteria > Bacteroidota > Bacteroidia > Bacteroidales > Bacteroidaceae > Prevotella. Next base: position 4,362 of record JALEJI010000083.1, read on the forward strand.
GCCCAGGGTGGTAGTGGTGGCATGAGTGCTCCAGTCGGTCACACTGTTAGCCGTGTAGATGACATCGTCGCCCACTCCGATGGCAGAGGCGTGTCCCAGTTCGGTGTAGGTGCCCTTGGCGGGATCATAGACGCCCCACGGATTGTCATACATGGCTCCATAACCCGTGATGAAAATCTTGTCGTCCTCCTCGTACACCTTGACAGGATCTTGCATGATGGTGACATAACTGATGGTGCGGAAGTCGCTGTTGACGATGGCCAGACGGTTGTCGTCATAGTTGGTTCCCTGCAGGGTGACATAGAGCTTGCCGTCCTCCTCGGCGATGTCCTCGGGACGATCGCCCACACGCAGCGAGTCCATGTAGACCAGCTGGTCGCCCTGGATGCGCAGGCGGCTCACATAACCGCCGTAAGACGTGGCATAGACAATGCCGTCGTCCTCGACAACGGAGCGCACCTGGCCGAGGTTCTTGTACGATTCGAAGCTGACGCGGCTCTTCTCCACGCCATAGCCGTCGAGCAGCGTCACATAGTTGCTCACGTTGACGGCCACCACCATACGGTTGCCGTCAACGGTGATGATGTCGTTGCCCGTGTCGCCAAGCTGCTTGCCATTCTGCTGGGTGAAGACGCAAGAAGGATTGACCTTGCCCGAAGCCCAGTCGAAATAGATGATGTTGGAGTTGTTCTTGCTCATGCTACCCTCGTTGAGGATGAACGCCCTGCATGGGCTTTCCATCTCGACCTTGCCACCGCCGGTGGTGTTCCACACATCATCGTCGTTGTCGCAAGACGTGAATATCGCCGACATTGCCAAAGCCAACAATGCCAAAAACTTTAGATGCTTCATTTTTTTATTGATTTGTATTTATAAAGTGTTGTTATTGTCTTATCGAATGTGCCAAGTCAACGTTGCCGTCCACGCCCTGCCCTGCATGGGATAGTATTTTATTATCTCATACTGCGCGTTGGTGATGTTGGTCGCCTTTACGCAAGCGTCAAGCGACATCGCGCCCAAACGGAACGATCGCGACAAGGCCAGCGAATGGTCCCAGAAAGGACGCATTCGGTATTCTGGCTTGTTTTGCGCCATGCTGTATCGCTCCTGTTGCATCACGACGCTATAGCCAATGTTCACCCACGGTGTGGTAACTGCCACGTTGCCGCTTCCGCTCCATCTTGGGGTGTAAGGCAACTGGTTGTCGTAGCTCTGCGACGAGTGGCTGGTCTTGTCGACCGCGCGCTGAAAGGTTGAGGCCGCCGAGCATTGCAGCGATACCTTCGGGCCAAACGACAGCAGCATGCAAGCCGTCATGTCAAAGCCCACGATGTCGACCTTGCCATAGTTTGCCATCCGCCACACGTAGGTGGAGGGAAAGGCCACTATCTTGTCTCTCACATTGTTATAATAGCCGTCAACGGTCAGCGTGAGCAGCTGGAGACTGCCATGATAGGTCTCATAAGACAGGCCGCCACCATATTCGCTCGCCTTTTCCGGCTTGAGATAGATGTTGCCCAATCGCCTGTAATACAGGTCGTTGAAAGTGGGGACGCGAAACACGCCCTTGGCCATGGCCCTGACATAGAGAGGCGCGGACGGCAAAAGGCGATACGACAACGACAGCGACGGTGTGAAGCGCTTCTTGTCGTCGGGCGCCTTGCCCTGAGACACGTGCTCGGCGGCAAGCGTGTAGGTCAGGCTCGCGTCTACCATCAACCTGCCGGGATGACCTTTCAGTGAGAGCGCCGTGATGGATGTCCACCTGCTTGGCTGAGGCACTATGCCATCGGTGTTTACGTAAATGTTGTTTCTGAGCCTGTTGAAACTGACGTCAGCGGCCAAGGCCATGCTCCAGCCATTGGCGACGCGCCAACCGAGCGTGGCGGAGCCATAGCCCTCGTCCTGCCTGTTCACCTCGCGGTCTACGCCATGGGCATATTGCGATCCCCAATCCATGTACTTATTCCACGAATGGGTGTATTTCAGTCGCGCGGAGAGCGAAAGGCGCTTGCCAAGCTCCTTATCGTAAGTGGCTTGGGCGAACACGTCTTCATCCCACATGCGCTCACGCGACTGTTCGGCATAAAGGATGATGACGCCAGGCAGCCCCCTGCGCGAAGCATAACCATAGAGCTTGGCCGCCAGTCGGCCGCCATCGGCAAAGGCATGATACAGGTTAGCCTCTCCCTGCCATGAATTGATGTCGGTGTTGAGGCGACGCTCACGGGTCTTGGTGTTGGCGTTGACAAGCGTAAAGGGATAGTGGCCGTCGGCGCGCGTGAACTTGCCAAAGACCGACAGGCTCGTCTTCGTGCCAAGCCGTTGCCACCACAGCAACGACGGAGTGGCAAAGCCGAAGCTGCCACCCTCGGCGCGAAACCTAAGCGCATGGTTACAGCCTTTGTCGAAACGTGGACGCTCCGAACTGATAGACAACACTCCGGCGGAAGCGTATTGGCTGGCCGTGGACATGATGTCGTGCTGGTCGCCCATGCTCATAGACACGTTGTCCAAGTTGTCGGCGCTATATCTGCCAATGTCTATCTGTCCGGCCTGCGTGTTGCTCAATGGCACGCCATCGTATACGACCGACGTGTGGGCGGCGCCCAAACTGTGGAGCGACACCGTCTTCATGCCGCCAATGCCACCGTAGTCTCTCACATACACTCCCGCCATGCGTTTCACGGCGTCGGCGACATCGGAAACGCCCAAGAGCCGCAACGTTGTGGCATCGAGCCGCTGGACAAGCGTGGTGGAGAATACGGAATTGCGCATCGCCGGGCGCACTATCTCCACGCCACCCAGCGACACGACATCATCTTGTGCCGACACGCTGACACAGCATGCCGCCAAGGAAAAAGTCAATAAAAAGCACTTTCGCATCCTTCCTCGAGAATTTGAAACAATCAACGCTAATAGGCAGGTCTTCTGGCTCGTGACTGGAAACAAGCGTCTTCCCAAGATTATACGCATTGGCAAAACTAACGATGGCTTTGCTAAAAACGCGTAACTCTCAGTGACATAGTGCTTGCCCATAATGCCACACACAGCAGCGGGACTGTCCATGATTCGCACATGGTTCCCTTTTAATCGCCCGATTAAGGGCGAACCATAAAAGCTATTGCAAAGTTAGCCACAAAAAACTGCAAAACCAAGATTTTATTCGTAATTTTGCATCATAAACAACACTCAACATTATGACAATACAATATATTATCATAGCCCTGGTCGTGGCGACGTGCGTGGCTTACGCCCTTTGGCGCATTAGGAAAGCACTGAGCGTGAAGAGTGGCGACCCTTGCTATGGATGCGCGCTGAAGAAAGTGTGCCGGAAGAAAGATACGCGCCAAAACGGAAAAAGACAATAAAAAACCGCGCATGGTGAAAAGGCCATGCACGGCTAAAACTTTCATGTTATGTCGCTTTTATAACATCTCTGATTACATCATGCCTGGCTGTGGAGCTGCCATGGGAGCCTTCTCCTCAGGCTTGTCCACGATGAGGCACTCTGTGGTGAGGAACATTCCGGCGATGGAAGCGGCGTTCTCAAGAGCCACGCGCTCAACCTTGGCAGGGTCGATGACGCCAGCCTTGCGCAGGTCCTCATACTTGTCCTCACGGGCGTTGTAGCCATAGTCGCCCTCGCCCTGACGAACCTTGTCGACAACCACGGCACCCTCGCCACCGGCATTGGTGACAATCTGTCGCAGAGGCTCCTCAATGGCGCGGCAAACGATGTTGATACCTGTCTGCTCGTCGGCATTGTCACCCTTCAAGCCCTCAAGAGCCTTCTGGGCGCGGATGTAAGTTGTGCCACCGCCAACGACGACACCTTCCTCTGTTGCGGCACGTGTGGCGCAAAGCGCGTCGTCCACGCGGTCTTTCTTCTCCTTCATCTCAACCTCGGAGTTGGCACCCACGTAGAGCACGGCCACACCACCGGCGAGCTTAGCCAAACGCTCCTGCAGCTTCTCCTTGTCGTAGCTGCTCTTGGTGTTCTCAATCTCGTTCTTTATCTGGTTGACACGCTCCTGGATGTTCTCCTTGGCGCCAGCGCCACCCACGATAGTGGTGTTGTCCTTGTTCACGGTGACCTTCTTGGCAGAGCCCAGCATCTCGAGCGTAGCCTGCTCAAGCTTCAAGCCCTTCTCCTCGCTGATGACGACACCACCAGTGAGCACGGCGAGATCCTCAAGCATTGCCTTGCGACGATCGCCAAAGCCAGGAGCCTTGACAGCGCAAATCTTCAAGCTGCCACGCAGACGGTTGACAACGAGAGTGGTGAGAGCCTCAGAGTCAACGTCCTCGGCGATGACGAGCAATGGACGGCCACTCTCGGCGGCTGGCTGCAGGATAGGCAAGAACTCCTTGAGGTTGCTGATCTTCTTGTCGTAGATAAGGATGTAAGGATCCTCCATCTCGCACTCCATCTTGTCGGTGTCGGTGACGAAGTAGCTTGACAGGTAACCACGGTCAAACTGCATACCCTCGGTAACGCCGATTGTGGTATCGCGGGTCTTGCTGTCCTCAACGGTGATAACGCCATCCTTAGAGACCTTGCGCATGGCGTCAGCCAAGAGCTTGCCAATCTCAGGATCGTTGTTGGCAGAAACAGTGGCAACCTGCTCAATCTTGTCGTAATTGTCGCCTACCACCTCGGCGTTGTTCTTGATATACTCAACGACCTTTGCCACGGCCTTGTCGATACCGTGCTTCAAGTCCATTGGGTTGGCACCGGCGGTGACGTTCTTCAAGCCCTCAGTCACGATAGCCTGTGTGAGGATAGTGGCTGTTGTCGTTCCGTCGCCAGCGTCGTCGCCAGTCTTTGATGCCACGCTCTTGACGAGCTGTGCGCCAGTGTTCTCAAACTTATCCTCGAGTTCCACTTCCTTGGCAACCGTAACGCCGTCCTTAGTGATCTGAGGAGCACCAAACTTCTTCTCAATCACGACGTTGCGGCCCTTAGGACCGAGTGTTACCTTCACGGCGTTGGCGAGCTGGTCAACACCTTTCTTAAGAAGCTCACGAGCCTCTGTGTTATATTTGATTATCTTAGCCATTGTATGAATTCGTTTTTATAAATTGAACCTTTCCGTTAATCCTCAACCACTGCAAGCACATCGCTCTGGCGCATCATGAGATACTTCACGCCTTCGTTCTCCAGCTCTGTGCCACTGTACTTGCCGTAAAGCACGGTGTCGTTCTCTTTAAGCACCATTGGGTCGTCTTTCGTGCCGCCACCGACAGCCACGACCTTGCCGCGCTGTGGTTTTTCCTTTGCCGTGTCAGGGATGATGATTCCACCTACCTTTTCCTCAGCTGGTGCAGGAAGTACCAGCACTCTGTCTGCTAATGGTTTAATCTTCATAGTTGCTTTATCTTTTAAGTGTTAATAATTCATTTTCCTTGGACTTTCATCGTCCACATTGCCTTATACGAAAACCGTGCCAAATAGTCATTAAGCAAGAAGTGTGACACGAATGTCAGCATGCGATATGACAATTTTGCAGACATCGGAAACGAAACATGTTCTTTTTTGAGTGAAGCCAGGTGATGCGCAAGCAAAAAGCGACTTTGCTTGCAAAAACAAAAAAAGCAGCGCCCAATCTGTGGCGCTGCCTCTTTAGTGTCTTCTTTATTTCAAGCCTTCAAGCAAAGGTTTCGTACGGACATCGCTTGGACGCGGAGCGTTGTATTTATAGAGCTTTCCTTCCTTGTCGTAGATGATGAAGAAAGGAATGCCCCTAACGTTGAGCGCCTCACACAACTTGTTGTCCTTGTCTATGAGCAGGTTGCCCTCAAGCCCCAACGCGGTGACCTTCTTCTTCCACGCTTCTTCCTTGCTGTCTATCGAGATGGAAAGAAACACCACATCGCTGTTGCTCAGATTTTTCTCAAGCTCTTTCAGGTGCGGAATCTCCTTAATGCACGGCACGCACCACGATGCCCACATGTCAACATAAACGTACTTGCCACGGAACTTGGAGAAGTCTACCTTGTTTCCGTTCAGGTCGTAAAGGCTCACGTTTGACGGGAAAGGGGTGCCAGCTATTGACGACTTGCGCACCTTGAACATGTTCAAGTACTTGCTGTTGAGGTTGAAACGCTGGGTCAAGTCGGTCAGTTCTTTCAATCCCTCATCATAGTTGGCTGAGAAATTGAATCTTGTGACGTATCTTTCAAGCAGCACATCCTCAGCACGGCGACGCAAGCTCGCGTCTTTTGCCGCGCTCTCCACGGCTGTCACGCGTTGGGCGAGACTGCCTTGCGGAATGGTTGCCAACAAGACGCGTGGGGCGGCATCAAACGCTGAAGACATCTTGCAGTCTATCGTTCCAAGCATGCCAGTCGCCACGGCCTTGATGTCAATGGCGAGCGACGAGAGGTCGCGCCCCGTAGCGAACTTCAGGTTCTCAATGTTCTCGAACGACGTGGTCGAGGCCCATAGGCGTAAGTATTGCGAGGTCATCTGCGATGGATGGTAAACACTTATAATGCTGTCGGCTGAAGCCGTATAGCCAAGCACGAGAGCCTTGAGTTGCTCTGCCGCCATGGCCTTGCCTTCCATCCACATGCGCTTGTTGCGTTGGGTGTTCAAGTCGTTGAAAGCCACAAGCGACTTGGTATCGGCATCGGAACCCACAAACTCAATGTTGCCGTCTTCGCCAAGCGATATACAGAGACGCACAACCACGCCTGCCTTATAGACTACATGAAACGGCACTATGAGCTGGCTGCGATTGAGCACGACCACGAGCTTGTAAATGCCATATTGCGACACCTTTGTCTCAACCGTGAACTTGTCGCCCACGACGGCGATGGAGTCGGGCGAGGACATTGCGTCAGCAACAGGCATGACATACAGTTTCATGTCGGCGGGCACGCTGCCCCGCAACGTGCCTGCTATCTTCAGTGTCTGTGCCATGGCCGAGCAAACAAAAGCCGCGGCCACCGCACAGGTTGTCATTAGTCGTTTAATCATGACCATGGTTTACTGCTGTATGCTCGGCTTATAGATAATGTATGATATACGTCCCGCGCAGCTCTTGTGCTCTTCGACCGGCTTCACGCTCGCGCTGTTGTCGGTGCGCACGTCCTTGCAGTTGTATATGTAGAAGTTGCCGCGCTTCGTCGTCTTGTCATAAGTAGCGACAAACAGCTGATCCTTGCTTGCGTTGACGTCGAGGAATGTGACCTCCTCGTTGTCTCCGAAGTTCAAGGCTGCCTGGTTCTTCTTAGGCAGAGACTTGTTCTCCACATCTGGCAGGAACACGTAGACGCTGTTGCCCAAAGCGTAATAATAGCGTTTCTGGGTGAACGAGACCACGAACTGCGTGCCACGCTCTGGGACCGCCGTGTTCGCGTCAGTGTCGATCTTTTGCGAACGGAAGTAGGTCTCAGTGCCCATGTAGGGGCTACCCACGGCATACTCCCAAATGTATATGTCACCCGTGCCATCCTCTTTGGCCAATGTGAATATTGGCATCTGATAGTTTGAGGTGTAGCCATAATAAGAGAATATGGTTATGAGCTTCTGATTGGCAGGCAAATCACCTGGGGATTCGAAAAGACCCGTGTTCATGTTTGGAGCCTTGCCCACGTTGTTGGCATAGTCCATGAAATATGTCGAGGAATACACCGAGCCCCATGAGTTGTACTTTGATACGACAAAGTCGTCGGCCTTCACGCCCTTGTATGATGACTTGACATACGAGTACATGTATTGGGTATTGAGGTGCACATAGTTGCCGGTTGTCTTGTCATAGGCATAGGGCGCATAGGTGTCTGGCACGAAGTTGGACGCCTTGAAACCTGGCACAGCCTCAGTATAGTCGATGTTAGAGATTACGTTGAAGTTGTTTGGGTCAAGGAAGTAGCAACGTGTCTGCGTAGACACGAACACGCGCGTCAGCGGTGTTGACGAATGGCCGTCCCAAATGCTTTGCGTGGCAACAACGGCCTTTACGAGTCCGTCTTCTGACACATCTTCGTTCACCTTGTTGAGGCAATGCTCCATGACCACCTCTTTCTTTCCCTCGGCGATTTCCTCAGGTGTAAGAATCTTCACGAAAGAAAGGTTTCCCTTGCCGTCGGCATCGGTTGACGTCAACAGGTAACCTTGCTCGAACGTGCGGTTCACGTTAACCTTATATTCCATCACCTTGCCCACTGTGCCATCGGTCACGGTAAGGTGCACAAAATAAGTGCCGCCAGACTGGAACTTGTAGTTGAATGTCGGATCGGTGCTTACTTCTTTAAGCGCGCCTTTCGAGCCATTGGAATATGTGCCTACCTGCCAATCATATTTCAAGTCGGAGGCATTGCCGGAGTAAGACACCTGCGGGTCAATCACGCAATCATTGCCAAGATACACGTTATACTCAGGCATGGTAGTGGCGTCTCCGTCTTTCAAGCTAATCTGGGCCAACTGCCTTGTGCCCTCTGTGCTGTCGTCGCTGATACATGATGTCATGCCAGCAGACAAGCAAGCGGCAAGCGCCAATGTTGAGAATATATATTTTCTATTCATCTTTCTGTGTTTTATCTGTTGTAACCATTAGAATGATGGCACCGACTGCCATTCTATGTCGTCCTTATGGTCGTTGTACATCGGTATGAGCACATAATTTATTATTATTTGGTCGTAGAAGGCAAACGGGCCGCCCGTGGAACCAGCGTTGACGAAATAATCGCCATACTTCTTTATGAGCTCATCATAGACATCCTTGTTTGCCTTTGGCATCAGCTCATAGAAATACTTGAAAAACAGCTGGGCGTTCTCAAATGAGTATTTTGGCAATGGCGACCACTGAAGCCACCATCCGGGTGTCTTGGTTATGCGGAAGTCGGAATACTTCACCGTGAATGTCTTGAAACCAGTAGGACGAAGCTGGTCGTTGACACCAATTTCTATACGCAGTTGCTTCTGCTTGGTCTGTATCTCCTCATCCTTTCCACGCAGCAACATTATCTTCACGGTGTCGCGAACGGCGTTGGCGCCTATCTCGGCACGTGCCACTGTATAGTTCACGCCCTCTACCATGTCGGTGGAGTCTGCCACGACCTTGAGGTCTATGCTGCGCGCCTCGCTCTTGGGCAAGCCCATAAGCGTCACGGGTATGTCTATCTCATGTTGCTCGGCAATGTCGTAACCGAAGTTGTAGGTTATGACCGAATCGGCAACGTTCCTTGAGTTGTAATAGTTGAACGACACGGCATCGACCTGGTTTGTGTCGTACAACTTATAGTCTTCCTCACAGCTCACCGCCGTCATGGCAACGGCGACAAGGGCGAGTGCGAATATCTTGTTTTTCATGCTTTTTTCTCTTTATTAGTTTCTGTAGTTATACTCATCCTGTGGTATAGGCAACACGTAGATATCCTCACTTGCTGGAATTGTGCGAAGCTCAACGTTGGACTCGATATCCTTGTTCAGTCGTTTCATGTTATACCATACCTGACCCTCACCAAACATCTCCTTGTGATACTCATTGAATATCATGTCCTTGGTAAGCACTTGATTGGCACGCAATGCCGGTATGCCTCTCGATGCCGTCTCGGCTTCATAATAGCTCAGGGCCTTGGAATAGTCCTTGTCGAGCAAGGCTTCCGCCGCGATGAGGTAAAGCTCAGACACATGCAACATGTTTATGCCGTCGATACGCTTCGACCAATTGTCTGGCTCATTGCCACGGGCGCTTATAGTGTAGTAATCTATTACCTTGTGAAGGTTGACGGTTTGGTTGCCCTTGTCAAACCACTGAAGGCGATAGTCTTGCACCGTGGCGTCAACATCCTGCGAGTACACCTTGTCGTAAGGCATTGGATGGGTAGCGCCGGAAGCGTCGGTATATGGGTTGTACGACTGATACGACTGGTACTGATACAGGTAGTTCTGACAGGTCTGAATGTAGCTTGTAGAGTAAAGTCCCCACAAGGTTTCCTTATCAGACAGTTTGCCGGCAAACAAGTCCTGTACCTCAGTAGGCTCTGCCAATGGGAACTTATTGCTGTCGATAACCATCTGCGCATACTTGGCAGCATTGTCCATGTCACCCTTCATCCAGTAGACCTTGGCCAAAATTCCAAGCACGGCATAGTAGTTACAATGCGTCTCGCGGTAGTTCTGGAACTTGAAATACTGCTCGTTGTTGTGTGGATAGACAATCGCTTCCTTTTCCTCGGCAAGGAGTTGCTCGGCATCCTGCAAGTCCTTGATGATGAGGTCATAGACTTCTCCCACTTTCTTGAAGTCGTTTATCTTGGCCTCGTATGTGGTGGTATATGGTATGCCTTTCTTTGTCGGGTCGGTTGAGCAGAACAGGCGAAGGAGGTCGAAGTGGAGATAGGCACGCACAGCCAGCATCTCTCCCTTGTAAAGGTCAAGAAGCGGGAAGTCGTCCTTCGACTTCTTGTCAAGGTTTTTCAGCACGTTGTTGGCGTAGCCAATGGTTTGGTAGGCTGTCGTCCACACGTTAGACAGTCGGCTGCGCAGGTTGTTGTCGGTGGTGTACTGGTATTTGGACAGTGCCACGGAACCCTCCAACTCCTTATTCTGGTTCAAGTCCTGTGACATGATGTCAGTCAGTCCCCAATAAAGGTCCTTACCATATAGCGATGGAGATTGCATGGAACCATAAACGCCGTATATCGTAGCCTCAATGCCTTCGGAAGTCTTGAACTGGTCGTCCTCGAGTTTCTCGCCTTTCGGACGAACGTCCAAGTAGTCGTCGCATGACGTCAGCGCCGTTGTGCCAATAAGCATTGCGAACGCCAGTCTTGCAATATGTTTGTTAAAATGTGTCTTATACATTTTTATATATATTATGTTGTTTCGAATGTTTCGTTTGTACAGCTTTGCCGCGCATCAGAACGTGAGACTTGCTGACATGTTGACGCTACGACTGTACGGATACGACGTTCCGCGCTCATACTTAGCAGATGTAATGCGGAACAAGTCTTCCGTGCCAATGCCCACATACAATTTCTGAACATGGATTTTCTTGAGGAAAGTCACAGGCACGTTGTATTGCAGATAGAGGCTTGAGAGCCACAACTCGTTGTCTTTTTCCACAAAGCGGTCGGTGTAAACACTCGTGTTGCCAGTGGCGTTGGCTATGTCGATATACGGCTTCACGTCGCCTGGCTTAGTCCAACGATCGGTGAAGGCGCGCACGTCGCAGTTTTGACGTGGGTTGATGTTCTCGACCTTCAAGGCACGTGTGGAGTTATACATCTTGCCACCGAAACGATACTGGAAACTTGCCGTGAGAGAGAAGTTCTTATACTGCAACATCGACGAGAGACTGCCTTGCATCACAGGGTTAGTGTCACCGCAAGCAACCTGGTCCTTCGTGTCGTATGTATATGTATAGCTTCCGTCTTGCTTTATGAATATCTCACGTCCTGTGGCAGGGTCGATGCCGGCAGAGCGTACCGCGTAGATTGCCGTTGGCGATTCTCCCTCGCGATACTGGAACAAGGGTGAAGACGACGCGACACTAACGCTGCCGTCAGTATAACCCGTCGCGTTCTGCTCGTTCATGCGCTTCATCGCCTCTGATATATTGTTGATAGTGGTCTTCGAGTGGAGGCCATTGACTGAAAGTGTCCACTCCCAGTCTTTCGTGCGGATTATCTTGCCCCACACCGAGAACTCTATACCATTGCTTGTCTGAGAGCCAAGGTTGGCCTTTACACTTGTAGTTCCCGACGATGGCGGCAGGGAACGGTCAATAAGCATGTCAATCGTCTTCTCGTTGTAAACGTCAAGGTTCACGTTAAGGCGGTCGCCCAAGAACGATGACGTGATTCCGACGTTAAACTTTTTCGTTGTTTGCCACTTCAAGTCGGGATTAGCCATGCCAATAGGTATGGCACCCACTCCGGTGTAACCCAAGAAATCACTGTTATACTTATATGTTGTCACAGCCTGATATGAGCTGAACTTCACGCTACCCGTATAACCATAGCTGCCACGAAGGCGCAACGTGTTGACCCATCCGAGTTTTTTGATGAATTTCTCGTTGTGCAGGTTCCATCCGGCACCTACCGACCAGAACGGGGCATAACGATGGTCGCTACCGAACTTGGATGAACCAGACACACGGTAAGAGCCATCAACCACATAACGGTTCTTCCACATGAAGTTGGCAGCAAGGAATCCTCCAAGGCTGGTAGACAAGTCCTCACTTCCTGATGGCTGGCCACCATTGGGATAGGCTGTGGCGTAAGCCATGTCGTTCTGATTGTCGCTAAGGAATCCTGTGCCGACAAGTGAACTTGCCGTAGACTTGTTCTTCTTTATCTCGCCACCAAGGTTAAGCGTAAGCATTGTGCCGTCCTTGTCGAAATTGTGTATGTAGTTGGCAACGATCTTGCCAGCCCACTGGTCTGCGCTTGTGTTGCCAAGCACATAACGACCTTTCTGCTTGATTGCCACCGTCTCGAACTCGTGTGAATCGGGCGAAGTAAACGCGTCGCTCGTGCCACGACTCGTACTGTAAGAACCCTGCGCGGTAACAAAGAATGTAGGCAAGATATTATAACGAAGGTCAAGCGAAATTTGCTGAGTGCGCGTCTGCGACTTATTGAAGCTGCTCAACGATGCCTCATACAATGGGTTGTCAATGTTGTATGACAAGCTGCTACGCAAATTGCCATATTCATCATAAGGTGAATCGTATGGGTTGCAAGCTAAGTAATTAGAGAACGAGCCATACTTTGAGGCATTGGTATTGAGCTGGTCGTGTGAGGCGCGAAGAGTGACTATAAGGTCCTTGACAGCAGTATACGAAAGATATATGTTCATGCCGTAACGCTTACGGCCATCGTCTTTCATTACGCCCTCCGTGTCTTGGTAATTGGCGTTGACGTTATAGTCGAGACCAGAGCCACGACCGGAAATGGAAAGCGAGTGGCTATGCGAGAAACTGTTACGAACAGGCTTCGACATCCAATCAGTATTAACGCCACCGTTAACTAAAGCCAACTTTTCATAATAACTCTTGTCAAGGCTTCCTGTCGTACTCTTGTAAAGGCCAGCGAGACGCTCCAATTCCAATTTCTGGGCGGCATCACAATAATCATAGCTGCTGAGATCGGCAAAGCTGGCCTCAGGAGTGAACGTATAGCGAATGCGAACAGGTGATTGGCTCACGCGTTTACGTTCAATGACAATAACACCATTGGCGGCATTCTCACCATAAAGAGCGGTAGCGGAAGCATCCTTCAAAATGTCAACACGCTCAATATCATTGATGTCCATGTCGTAGAGAGCCTGCAAGCTCTGCTCAACACCGTCAATGACAATCAACGGCGCATTGAGACCGACCTCGTTGCTTGTCGAAAGTGATGTCGTGCTACGGATTACAAGGTCAGGCACTGCATTTGGGTTTGAACCCATGGCATTATTCTGCGTAATATTCAGCGAAGGATCCAGAGTCGCAAGGGTCTGCATGATGTTATTAGGGGCAACCTTGAGAATCTCATCACTTGTAACTGTCCTTGCGGCACCGGTAAATGTTTGTTTCTTACGTGTGAAGAAACCATTGACAACCACGTCACTCAAAGTCTTCGAGTTTGGCTTCAACACGATTTTCATGTTATGGCCAGCATCTACAGATTGAGTTTCCATGCCAATGTACGAAACCGTGAGCTTCTGATTCTTCAAGGCTACAGTTTGGAACGTGAACCGACCGTTTACATCAGTAATAGTGGCCACATTAGCACCAACGATTCTTACTTGAGCACCTACAAGCGGTTCATTGTCTTCAGCCGACAGAATAACACCGCTTATGCTATTGCTTTTCTCTCTGCCATCATTCATCACAACAGTAACGTTGTCTTGTGCACTCACAAAAATAGGGTATCCCCCTAAGTATGCAAGCGAGATGGCTAACAATACACTTTTGCGCATTCGCTAAAAATAATATTAATAATAAATAAGTGCAAAGTTACATAAAATATTAAAGAAATGCTGCAAAAACATAAACAATAATTAGCAAATCAAGGATTCAAATTAAAAAAACAATACTAAACAACGAAAAGACTTGACTATAAAGCACATTAAATGGAATATCACTCAATATAGAAAACACGGGAAACAGGAAAGGGGAAAGGCCTTTGTCGGATAGAGTAAAACGGATAGGCTTAAACGGATACTGTAAAACGAGAAAAGCCCCGACTACCTATTGGTAATCGAGGCTCTCTTCAAAGGAGGCGGCTACCTACTCTCCCGCATTGCATTGCAGTACCATCGGCGCAAGCGGGCTTAACTTCTCTGTTCGGAATGG
>JALEJI010000007.1 GCA_022769825.1 Prevotella sp.
GTTTATGTAAATCTCTTCAAAGAACTCTTTTCTTGTTTGCTAACCGGCGTATTTCCGAAAAGCGAGTGCAAAGGTATAGACTTTTGCGATACCCTCCAAATGTTTTAGCGATTATTTTTCAAAAATGATGGATAATTGATGCAAATCAAGGGAATGGGCGGCTTTTAGACGGGGATGGACTATTATAGACACTTATAGACATTTATAGACAAGATAGACTATTATAGACGGGATAGACTATTATAGACGGATGGGCAGAATGTGCACAAAAGACAAGATGGGGTACCGGAGGCTGGATTGTTAACGGAGGCTGGATGAACACCGGAGGCAAGTGACGCGTGCTGACAAGCCGTCAATCATGGATGATGATTGCCGACTGGGCAGGCACCGTAATCTGCGAACCTTTAATAGTGTCGAGGCCAGACTCGTTGATTATACCATCACGGCACACCACAGTGTATTGGCCATCGGGAATGGTAATCGAGCGTGGTTGCTTGTTGGCATTGAGCGCCACTATAATGTTTTGCCATGTGTCTCCACCGGCATTGCCAGTCAAGCGAAAGGCGACAAAACAATCGTCGGATGGCAGGAACTCAAGATGCTGACGCACGAGGTCGGCATGGCCTAATCGGAACGCTGGATGATTACGGCGCAAAGATATCAAGCCCTCATAATAGCTGAACACCTGGGGATAACGCTTGAGGTTCTCCCAACGAAGCTCATTGATGCTGTCGGGCGAGTTGTAACTGTTGTGCACGCCCTTCTTGTCGCGCAGCATCTCCTCACCGCTCAGCATGAACGGCACGCCCTGCGACGTGAATACCGCCGTCTGTGCCAACTCGTCGAGACGGACAAGCTCATCGGTGGTTATGCCTGGCACGGAAGCCTTGAGGCGATCCACGAGGCACAAGTCATCGTGGCAACTCACATAATTAATACACTGTGTAGGCTGCACGGCCCACGGTTCCTTGGAATAATTCACCTTGGAATAGTCGACCTGCGGATGCGCGATCATTCCGGCTATTCCGGCCTTCAGGCTTTCTTCCGACCCAGCTATTCCAGCAAGGAACGCGCCCTTCTTGTCGTCGCTGAACGGTCCACGCAACGCGTCGCGCATGTCATCACAGAAAGCCGCAACTCCAGGCATCCGCCTCATGCATGCCTTAACCGCAAGTTCCCTGGCAGGATAAGCACACTGGCCAGCGCTCCATCCCTCACCATAAACGAAGACGTTGGGATTGATAGCCGCGAGCTCCTTGCGAATGTCGTTCATCGTCTCTATGTCATGCACGCCCATGAGGTCGAAGCGGAAGCCATCAACATGATACTCCGAGACCCAATATTTGACGCTTTGCAACATGAACTGCCTCATCATGGGCTTCTCCGATGCCGTCTCGTTACCGCATCCCGAGCCATTGCTTGGTTTGCCATCCTGACAGAAACGATAGAAATAGTCAGGGAACGTGCGTTGGAAGTTGCTGTTGTCGAGGTCGGACGTGTGGTTGTACACGACATCGAGAATCACGCGAATGCCAGCCTTATGAAGAGCCTGCACCATCTCCTTGAACTCGCGCACGCGAGTGGCAGGGTCGTAAGGGTTTGAACTGTAGCTGCCTTCCGGCACATTATAGTTTAGAGGGTCATAACCCCAGTTGTACTGCGGCTTGTCGAGTTTGGCCTCATCTACAGAAGCATAGTCGAACGACGGCAAGATGTGCACGGCGTTGATACCCAACCGTTTAAGATAGTCGATAGCCTTTTGTTCTGTAAGCGCGAGAAACTTGCCCTTGTTGCGGAACCCGGATGTCGGCTCAATGGAGAAGTCGCGATGGTGCATCTCATAGATGACAATGTCGGCGAGGTTTTTCGTTGCGAGCACACGGTCATCAGTCCAACCCTTTGGGTCGGTTGTGCCCATGTCGATTATGGCTCCCCTCTTGCCGTTCACTCCCACCGCCTTGGCGAACACACCTGGAGTCTCGCCCTTTCCGATGTTGAACGTATAGAATTTCCCTTTTTGGTCGCCTTTAAGTTCCACGGTCCAGAGATTGTCGCCCAACCGCCTCATGCGTTTCTTGACCACAGGCTTCGGGTCAACGGCCACGTCGCCCTTGGCATACACATTGAGCTCTACGTTTTTCGCCTTACCAGGGGCGAAGAGCTTGAAGACGGTGCGTGCCGGCGAATAGTTAATCTCGTCGAAGTTGAAATCTTGCGCCGAGGCAAGCAAGGAAGAGGGGAAGAATAAGGCCGAGACCAAAAGGTTTGTCAAAATCATGTTTCTTGTTTTTTAGCTTTGAATGGATTAAAACAATATAGCCGCGAATTTCGGACAAATTCGCGGCTATGAGATAATGTCGTCAAATCAGAGAGCTTTCACTGATACCGCGAAGCCACCACCAGGAGCCTGAGTAAACTTCAGCACGTCGCCCTTCTTGATCTTACGCTTCGTGATGACATAAGCCTTAGGATTCTTGTCGAAAGAAGCGTTCTTAGCGTCGGCGTAGATGGTCGCCTCATACTTGCGTCCCTTGTCGAGGAAGTCGAACTTGACGGTGCTGTTGTGTCCGTCCTCGTTGCACTTTCCTGCCACAAACCAGTTGTCGGTGCCCTTTGCCTTACGTGCCACGGTGATGTAGCGTGCAGGTTCCGCCTCGATGTACTTACTGTCAGACCAGTCGGCAGCCACGTCCTTTATAAACTGGAACGCGTCCATATACTTGGCATAGTTCTCTGGCAGGTCAGCCGCCATCTGAATAGGTCCCCACATGACGAGGTAGAGCGCGAGCTGTCCCACGAGAGTGGTGTGCACATAGTTCTTGTTCTTGCTCCACGTGTTGAGCTGCGTCTCAAGTATTCCCGGCGTATAGTCCATCGGTCCGCCCTGCAAGCGCGTGAAAGGCAGGATTACGGTGTGGTCAGGACGGCTTCCGCTGAACGCCTCATACTCAGTGCCACGCGCGCTCTCGTTGCCGATCCAGTTTGGCCATGTGCGTGCAATTCCTGTCGGGCGCGTAGCCTCATGCGCGTTGACCATGATGTGGTGCTTTGCGGCCTCGGTGACGCAACGCAGGTAGTGGTTGTTCATCCCCTGAGAGAAATGAAAGTCGCCACGAGGTATGATGTCGCCCACGTAACCGCTCTTCACGGCATCGTAGCCATACTTGTTCATGAGATTGTAAGCGTCCTCAAGGTGACGCTCATAGTTTATGACGCTGGAAGAAGTCTCGTGGTGCATCATGAGCTTCACGCCCTTGCTGTGGGCATACTCGTTGAGCGCCTTGATATCGAAGTCTGGATAAGGAGTGAGGAAGTCGAACACATAGTCCTTGCTGTGGCCCGCCCAGTCTTCCCAACCTTCGTTCCATCCCTCTACGAGCACCTCAGAGAGGCCGTTGGCGGCCGCGAAGTCGATATACTTGCGCACCTCCTCGTTGGTGGCGCCATGTTTGCCGTTGGGCTTAGACTTGGCGTAGTTGGTGATACCCAGCTTCACCGAAGGATAGTCGTCGGTATAGCTCCATGTCTTGTGGCCGGTAATCATCTCCCACCATACACCGCAATACTTGGTTGGGTGAATCCATGAAGTGTCTTCTATCTTACAAGGCTCGTTGAGGTTGTAAATCAAGCTGTTGGCGTCGCCGAGCATGTCGCGCGCGTCGTCGCTGACGGCCACCGTGCGCCAAGGCGTGTTGCACGGGGTCTGCATGTAACCCTTGTTGCCCGTGGCGTCAGGAGTGAGCCAGCTCTCGAAAATCATGTTTTTGTCGTCGAGGTTGAGGTGCATCGTGGCGTAGTTGATGCACGCCGCCTCGTGGATGTTGATGTAGAGCCCGTCCTTGGTCTTCATCTGCAAGGCCGTCTGCACTCCCGTTGGCGAGAACACGGCCACTGAAGAATTGCGCCAGTTGACGGCGTCGTGTAGCTTCGAGCGAATCTCCGACAGTTTGCTTTCTGTCGTTTCCTGCTCCTGGGTGTCGTAGTCGCCCGGTAGCCACCACGCCGTGTGGTCGCCCGTCATGGCAAACTGCGTGTGCTCTTCTTTGATGACGAAATACACCAGGTCTTTCTGTGCCGGGAACTCGTAGCGCAGGCCCATGCCAATGTTATAAACGCGGAAACGGATGGTTATCTTCCTGTTAGAAGACGGCTGGAAGAGGTTCACGGCCATCTCGTTGTAGTTGTTGCGTATCTTGCCATACTGTCCCCATACCGGCGTCCACGTCTCGTCGAACGACGATACTTGGCTGTCCAGCTCCTTGAAGCCATCCATCAGCGACGTCTCCTTCTTGCCTTTCGAGGCGTGCTTGTCCTTGGCAAGCTCCAAGCCGAGGTGTGACGGTTTCACCACAGGTTTGCCCTTATACGACATCTCGTAGGTTGGCACACCGTTTCCAGTCAGTGAGAACGATACCGAGACGTTGCCGTTTGGCGACTTCACGGTTTGCCCAAAAGCCGTGACGGAAAGCAACAGCGCGAGGGCGGTAAGTAAAAATGATTTTCTCATGAGTTAGTTTTGTATATAATTAATGTAGGTTTATCTCCCGCTTTCCTGTATGAGATCCTTGATGTTTTGCGCGAAGCCCTTGTTGGCCATGAGGTCCTCTATGTTGAGGTGCATCCTGTACCTCCAATAGTAAGGCACTATTGCCGGCACGTTGACGCGCTCCTTGTCGGCATCGGCAAGGCGCAACTTCTCGTCCATGGCGAGCCAGTCTTGAATGCCGAGCACGCAGAGCATGGATGGCGACGTGAGCTGTCTTGATATGATGTCGCGAGCGAGCCATCCCGGCAGTGGGTGTGGCGCGGCGCCCTGGCGATAGAGCATGGTATTGTAGTATGCCTGGGTGCGATCCCAGTCCTCGTCCCACCACTGCCTGAGCGTCGGCATGTCGTGGGTTGAGAAGGTGCACACCGAGCGGTAAGGGTTGCGCGAGAGGTGGCCGAAGCGCACATGTGGGTCTTTCGGCATGGATTGAATCTCCAGCGAGAGAATACGCAGCTGGTTCATCACCCATGGCACGCAGTCGGGCACCATGCCGAGGTCCTCGGCGCACACGAGCATGCGCGTGGCTTGCACTACGACAGGCAATTTCTTCATGGCCTCGCCATACCAGAACTGGTTGTTGCGGCGATAGAAGTAGTCGTTGTACAGGCGGTTGAAGGCAGCCTTGTCGTTGTCGTACAGGCTCTCGTAGATGAAGTCGAACTGCACCGAAATGCGTGGGTGGAACTTGCCCTTGTCGTTGCGGTCGCGCACGAAGAGCACGTCGCTGATGAGCGAGTAGAGCCCGTCGCGGAAGTTGAGCTCATTCTCGTCGGTGACGTTCTCGAAGAGTTTCTGTATCTTCTTCTGCGTGTCGTATTCTGGTTTCATCTTATAGCGTTCGCTGTCGATGCGGTCAAGATACTTGTCCCTGACCTCCGCCGCGCGTTCCTTGAACACCCTGTCGAGCACCCAGTCGGTGATAAACGGCTCGGTGAAACGCTCCTCCTGGAAGTTGAGACCATATCCGCGTATCTCGTCGGCTGTCATACCGAGAGCCGGCGCGAACTGTCCCAAGAGTCCGTGCACGGCATCTATTGGTATCTCCCAGATGCGGAAGAAGCCGAGCACGTGGTCTATGCGGTAAGCATCGAAATATTTTGCCATGTTGCCAAACCTGCGCACCCACCATTGGCAACCGTCTTTTATCATCTCGTCCCAGTTGTAGGTCGGGAATCCCCAGGTCTGTCCGTTTGTCGAGAACGAGTCAGGAGGCGCGCCTGCCTGGCCGTTGAGGTTGAAGTAGCGTGGCTCTGTCCACACGTCGCAACTATAGCGGTTCACGCCGATAGGTATGTCGCCTTTCAGTATGACGTGGTGCTGGCGCGCGTACTCGTGCACGGCCTTCATCTGCTCGCCGAGCACGAACTGCACATAATACCAGAAGGCCACGGCCTTGTATTCCTTCGTGCGCGGCTCCGATAGTCGCTTGCGGTCGGCCTCATCCCACAGGTTGTGGTCTTTCCACATCGTGAAGTCAGCCGTGCCATACTCGTCTCTGAGCGTGCAATACTGCGCGTATGGCACGAGCCACTGCGCATTTTCCTTGAAAAACTCCTTGAAGGCAGGCGTGCCGAGGGTCTTGGTGCCCTCCTGCGCATACAGGTCATGCAGGTAGGCCAGCTTGACGTTGTTCACGCGCTCATAGTCTATCTGCGGCAGGGCATTGAGCTCGCGACGCTCCTTCTCATATTTCTCCCTCTTGCCCTTGTCGCCAAGCAATGGCAGCTTGTGCAGGCAGGCGTATTGTGGATGTATGGCGAATATGCTGATGCAGGAGTATGGGTAAGAGTCGGTCCAGGTGTGGGTAATGGTAGAGTCGTTGATGGGCAGCACCTGCAGCACCTTCTGTCCTGTGGCGCACATGAAGTCGACCATCTGTCGCAAGTCGCCGAAGTCGCCCACGCCAAACGATTCCTTCGTGCGCAGCGAGAACACGGGCACGAGCGTGCCCGCCACCTTGGTGTTGTAGATGGCGAAGAAGGCTTGGTCGAGGTCATAGGCCACCACGTCGCCTTCGCCAAGCGCGGGCAGCGTCACCACGCGGTTGTAGCCTTCCTCCCACATCGTGTCGGTGGGGTCTTCATCGCTCACCGCCACGAACTTGAACTCAATCTTGCCGTCGGCGAACCATGCCGCGTCGAGGTCGACGACCCACTCGTTGTAAGCGTGCTGCTTCATGGACCGGGCCTTGACCGCCTCCCAGTTGCCCAGCGCGTCGGCCTCGCCCACGATGGCGAGCTTGGCATTGTTCAGCTGCGGAGCCCTTACCGCGAGGCGCACCGTGCGGCCAAACGTGGTCTTGGCTGGCCGCTCCATGTGGCTGTCGCGAATGCAATCGGTAAACGCCGAACTGTACAAGTAGGAGTCTTCGGGAATGTCGTGCCATTTGTCGTACACGGTATAATGGTTGCCCGTCGCCGCGTTCAGCTCTAAGGTGTGCATCACGGTCGTCCACTCGTGGCATACCGTATTGCCCTGACGCTCCACGTCATAATAATAAACGAGGGCATCGGTGGCATGAATGTTCAACTCGCAGGTCCATCTGATGCCATCTTGGGTCATCATGTGGAACTTAGATTGCGGCGCGTCCTTACAAACGCCGCTTACAAGATTCAGCACTACATCCTCACCGAAACTTGTATGAAAGTCTACGTTAAACCGAAAATACATTATATGTCGTTAGTTTTGTTTTCAAATGCAAAAATACTTTTATTTCCAACATCTATTGATTTATATCATAAAAAATAAAGCCAACTGCCTGCGCAATCGTTTGCACTCGGTGTGTATTCTGCCCTTCACGTGTATATTGCATGCCAACACTATGCACATTTTATTATATAGGCGCACAATATTCGCCATCAACGACAAAAAGCATGAGGAAAGTTGGCGCATAAGGCAGAAATGTATAACTTTGCGCACATTAAGACAATGCGACAGCAAACAGTATCATTTAACAGGAATATACGACATGAACTATTTTATTATCGTCAATGACACGCAACAGGGTCCTTACACCATCGAGGAACTGCGTCAACGCCACATCGACGCCTCCACGCTCGTCTGGGCTGAGGGCATGGCACAATGGACTCCGGCATGGCAAGTGGAAGAGCTAAAGACGCTCTTCAACGCCACGACTGGCAATGGCGCCAACGCCACCCCTACCCCACCGCCAATGCCTGGCACACAAGATGGCGCGGGCGACGCCCAATCGGGCCTGGGCACTCCACAAGACCCGTCAGCCAACGGCCAAGCTCCCCACGCCGACAAGAAGACCATGAAGGTTTGGACATGGATTGGCGCGGCCGCGGTGGCATTGCTGATAATCATGGCCGTGGCCAACCCGTCGCGCGACGAGCACAGGCGGGCCATCAAGGAGAACGTGACCAACGGCATAGAGAAAGGGCTCACCAGCAGCACGCCCGACAACGAAGACCCCTTCAAGACTTTCGGCACGGCCATGCTCAAGGCCTTTGCCACGCCAATGGTCAACGCCGCCATCGACAACATGCTGCAATACCACAACTACCTCTTCTGGTCGACCACGACCATAGACCTACCCGACTCTGACAGCGAGGCGGGGTCCGGCTCAAAGAGCGTGCGCACGTCGCTTGGCATCTTCGGCAAGGTGTTCACCACCGACGAGGACGACATTGCCAAGGCCATCTCGAAGATAGTGAATGGCGACAGTGCCGTCTCCGACCAATCGTCAGTCGTCAACGACAACAACGATGACGCGACGTCTACCGACAACGATGCCGACAACGACATATCGTCGCAGGTGTCCGACAGCGTGGTGTCGATAGGCAGCAAGGTGGGAAAGAGCGTAGCCAAGAAAGTGAGCTACGAGGTCGGCCAGGAGATAAAAAAGGAGATACGGCAAAACACCGACAGCACCACGGCAAGCGGCATTGGCAAGATCGTGGATGCCGTGGAGAGCTTCTTGAAAAGCCTGTGATATGTTTTACCCACACTATTCGTTACATAGCCAATAAAAAAGATGGAGTGCCAACTTGCTCGTTGGCACTCCATCTTTTTTTATGTCTTGTTGTTACGCTGGCTTATGCCTTGCCCTGGTTAGCCACGGCAGCGGCCTTGGCAGCGATGGCGGCTGCGTCGCCAAGATAATAGTCGTTTACGAGGTTGAGGTCGTCGTCGAACTCGAACACGTAAGGAGTAGCTGTTGGGATGTTAAGGCCAGAGATGTCCTTGTCGGAGATGCCCTTGAGGTGCTTCACGATGCCGCGGAGCGAGTTGCCGTGAGCGGCCACGATGATGTTGTCCACCTCCTTGAGCTTCGGGAAGATCTCGCACTCCCAGAAAGGCATCACGCGAGCGATGCAGTCCTTGAGGCTCTCTGTCTTAGGAAGATACTGTGTAGGCACCTTGGCATAGCGAGGATCAGCGAGAGCTGAGCCCGTGCCGTCGGCAGCGAGGTCGTGAGGCTCCACGTCGAAGCTGCGACGCCAGAGCAGCACCTGCTCGTCACCATACTTCTGTGCGGTCTCCTTCTTGTTCAGGCCCTGCAGGGCGCCATAGTGCTTCTCATTGAGGCGCCATGTCTTAACCACGGGAATCCAATCCTCGTCCATTGCGTCAAGCACGTTGTTCAAGGTCTTTACGGCACGCTTCAGGTAAGAAGTGTAGGCAATCTCGAAATGGAAGCCTTTCTCCTTCATCAGCTTACCTGCGTCGAGGGCTTCCTGCTTGCCCTTCTCGGTGAGGTCAACATTGGTCCAACCTGTGAAACGGTTCTCAAGATTCCACTGGCTCTCGCCGTGGCGGATTAAAACGATTCTTTTCATTTTCGTGTTATTGTTTGTATAAAGATATTTACTTGCTATCGGATGTCGGCAAATGCGTCACTATAAGCGCCGACATTCAGGAGAAACGGCTGTGCGCATTATTCCAGCAAGAATGACACCACCAATAATGAGCTTGGCCGTGTCAAGGCTGAACTTTCCCCATTTTTCCAACAATATATCCTTTCGTTGCTTGTTCATGCCGCAAAGATAATAAATCTTTTTCTATCCATGACATAGCCTTGCCCATTTTTTAAGCCTTTTATGATTTCGGCGTGGCGGCGTGGCGTTTTTCTTGCTGTTTTGCGCTATCTCTACATAAGAT
The DNA here is from genome assembly GCA_022769825.1 of Prevotella sp. Lineage (GTDB taxonomy): Bacteria > Bacteroidota > Bacteroidia > Bacteroidales > Bacteroidaceae > Prevotella. The sequence goes on from JALEJI010000007.1 coordinate 9,674, forward strand.
AGGCGGCACCTCGGCAATAAAAATAAAAGTCTTTTCGACTTTTATTTTGTATTGCCCTCGGTTTGCGCTATCTTTGCAAAAGATAATTTACACATATATATTATAACCCATTGTAGAGATGAAGATATTTTGCGTGGGAATGAACTATCCCGAACACAATAAAGAGCTGAAAGACACGTTATTGAAAGCAGACAACCCCGTGATATTTCTCAAGGCCGACTCCAGCCTCCAGAAGAACGGCAAGCCCTTTTTCATCCCCGACGACCTGGGGCGCATAGACTATGAGGCGGAACTCGTGGTGAGGGTGTGCAAGCTGGGCAAGACCGTGCCCACGCGCTTCGCCCACCGCTATTACGACGCGGTGACGCTCGGCATCGACTTCACCGCCCGCGAGCTGCAACGCAAGCTCTCCGAGAATGGGCAACCGTGGGACATGGCAAAGAGCTTCGACGGGGCCGCGACCATTGGCGACTGGGTGCCAAAGGACTTGCTGCCCGACGTAGGGCGGCTGCGCTTCCACCTCAACGTGAATGGCTCAACGGCACAAGAGGGCTGCGCCTGCGACATGACGTGGGGCGTGGACGACATCGTGGCCTACGTGAGCAAGTATTTCACGCTGAAGACGGGCGACCTCATCTTCACCGGCACGCCTGCCGGTGTGGGCCCAGTGCACATAGGCGACTTGCTCGAAGGATGGGTCGAGGAGCGCAAGGTGCTGGAGTGCAGGTGCAAGTAAGTGACTTTATTATCGCAAGACATAGCATAGTGGCAAGACATGGCAAAATGACAAGACGCATTATCAGGACAAGGCTCATCAGCCTTCTCTCACTTCTTTTGCTGGCGTGCGCGGCACTGCCCGCCCACGCCCAGCGATTCTTCAACCTCACCTCCGACCAGGTGAGCATAGACAGCGTCATGCCATCGTTTGCCTACACCATGCCGTTGCCCGCCAGCTACGGCGACTCCGTTTACACCGCCACGATACTCTACCCGGAGTTTATCGACATGTCGGCGCTCGACCTTGAGCGTTATCGCGCGCTCGGTGGCACAGAGCCTCCGGCGTTGCCCTCGGTGAAGCTTGGCGTGGTGACCGACCGCAAGCAGCCCATGCTGCGCATGAGCTTCTGCCCCATCGTCAAGCGCGATGGCAAGTACCGGTTTCTCGTGAGCTTCATGCTCAGGGTAGACAGCAAAAGGGCCAAGGCCACCTCGCGCGCGAAAGCCAGCATGGGCCGCGCGCCGCAAGCCGCGCGCTACGCCGACCACTCGGTATTGGCAAGCGGCAGGTGGGTCAAGATACGCGTGCCGGCATCGGGCGTTTACGAGCTATCAAGGAGTCTCGTGAGCCGGGCCGGCTTCAGCGACTTGAACCGCGTGCGCGTCTATGGCTATGGCGGCAACCTGCAAGACGAGGTGCTCGACGGCTCCAAGCTCGCCGCCACAGACGATCTGCATGAGGTTGCCACGTGCACGGTGAACGGCAAGCGATTGTTTTATGCCAAGGGTCCCGTGAGCTGGAGCGGCGACGACGCCCGGCAACGCACCCGCAATCCTTATTCTGACTACGGCTATTATTTCATCACCGAGGGCGACGCCGAGCCCGCGAGCGTGGACTCCGCGACGTTCATAGACTCATTCTATCCCTCGCCCGACTTCTGCCACAGCCTGCACGAGGAAGACGGCTACAGCTGGTATCCCGGCGGCCGCGACCTCTTCGACACCACGCCCGTGAGCGTGGGTCAGAGCCAGACGGTGACGCTCACGCATCCCGAGGGCGCCACAATGGGCCGGTTCACCGTGCGCGTGTCGGCTGGCACCAACACCACCACGCAGGTCAGCGTCAACGGCAAGGCGACGGGCACGCTCAGCGTGTCGACAGGCAGCCAACACGACCACGGCGGCGTGGACAGCGGCACTTACGCCGTGCCCGTGAGCGCGACGAGGACCGACACTGTGAGGCTCACCGTGCTGTCGGGCGGACCGATGCGGCTCGACTACGTGTCGGCGGCATGGAACAAGCACGCGGCCGCGCCCGACCTCAAAGGCGCCTTCCCCGTGCCGGAATACGCTGGCAGGGTGGCCAACCAAGACCTGCACGCCGACAAGGAGACCGACATGGTGATAATAATACCCGCGTCGCGAAAGTGGCTCGCGCAGGCTGAGCGGCTCGCGCGGTTCCACGAGGAGCACGACGCCATGCGCGTGAGGATAGTGGCTGCCGACGAGCTGTACAACGAGTTCTCAAGCGGCACGCCCGACGCCAACGCTTACCGCAGATACGTAAAGATGCTGTACGATCGCGCGCAATCAGGCAACGACGCGCCTAAACACATCTTGCTCTTCGGCCCCTGCGTATGGGACAACCGCATGCTCACCACCGAGTGCAAGAACCTCAACCCCAACGACTTCTTGCTTGCCTACGAGAGCAACGACTCGTTCAGCGCCATGAACTGCTATGTAGACGACGGCTTCTTCACGTATCTCGACGACGGCGAGGGCACCAACCTTACATCGTCGTCGATCAGCAAGCTCGACATGGGCGACGTGGCCGTGGGCCGACTGCCCGCCTACTCGGAAGAGGATGCCAAGGTGATGGTGGACAAGACCATAAGCTATGTTGAGAACCGCAACGCCGGCGACTGGGAAAACACCATCATGGTGATGGGCGACGACGGCAACGACAACATTCACATGCGCGACGCCAACGAGGCGGCCGACCTCGTGCAAGCCCTGCACCCGGCCTACAACGTGCGCAAGGTGATATGGGACGCCTACAACGAGGTGACAGCGGCCACGGGAAACTCGTATCCTGAGGTCACCGACATCATAAAGAGGCAACAGGCCAAGGGCGCGCTCATCATGGACTACTACGGTCACGGCAGCGCCTACCAGATGGCCCACGAGCGGATACTGACGCTCGACGACTTCAAGGCGTTCAGCAACAAGAACCTGCCACTGTGGGTCTTCGCCGCTTGCGACATCATGGCGTTCGACGGCGTGGAAGACAACATCGGCGTGACGGCGATGACCAACCCTGCCGGTGGCGCCGTGGCGGTGTTCGGCACCACGCGCACCGTGTATGAGAACTACAACCACGTCTTGAACAAGGCGTTCATGCGGCATGTGCTCAGCTCCGTTGACGGCAAGCCCACCACCATCGGCGAGGCGCAGCGTCTCGCCAAAAACGAGGTGATAAGGCAAGGCAGCGACCCCACGCTCAACAAGCTGCAATATTCCTTGCTCGGCGACCCTGCCATAGCCCTCAACCAGCCAACGGGCACCGTCGTCATCGACTCCATCAACGGCACCAAGGTGGGCGGCGGCGCCACGGCGCGCGCCTATGCCGGACAGACCGCGCGAGTGGCCGGACACGTGGCGGGCCACGCCGACATGAAAGGCTCGGTGAGCCTGCAGGTGCGCGACTCAAGGCAGCTCATAGCCTGCCACGGCAACGCCAGCGCGGAGGTCAAGGACACGGTGTTCACCTTCCACGACAGGCAGAAGACCATTTTCAGCGGCAACGACAGCGTGGCCAACGGCAAGTTCCACGTGTCGTTCGTGGTGCCCTACGACCTCAGCTACGGAGGCTCCGGGCAGGTTCTCGCCTTCGCCAAGAGCGACGACCTCGCCACCATCGCCCACGGATGCACTGATGCCATAGTGCTCGGCGACGGCGACATACAGAAGACCGACACCGTGGGGCCAAAAATCTTCTGCTATCTCAACTCACCGGAGTTTGTCAATGGCGACGACGTCAACACAAGCCCTTATTTTGTCGCACAGCTGAGCGACGACAGCGGCATCAACGCCACCGGCAACGGCGTGGGCCACAACCTTGAGCTCGTGGTCGACGGCGACGCCAACAAGACCTATGACCTCAACGACAACTTCGCCTACGACTTCGCGTCGCACACAGCGGGCACCACTTCTTACACCCTGCCCACGCTCGAGCCTGGCACCCACACCTTGCGTTTCCGCGCCTGGGACACCATGAACAACAGCTCGACGGCGATGTTAAGCTTCAACGTGGTGAAATCAATCAAGCCAAGGATATACAGTGTCGACGTGACGAAGAACCCTGCGTCGACAAGCACCACCTTCATCGTGAGCCACAGCCTTGCCGGATGCCCCGTAGACGTGACGATAGACGTCTACGACATGAGCGGCCGGCAGCTCTGGACCTATCGCGAGAGCGGCACGCAGGCCGGGTCTTACTCCGTGGACTGGAACCTGACCACCGCCAGCGGCCAGCGACTGCAGACGGGCGTGTACCTGTACCGCATACGCCTGGCAGCCGACGGAAGCCAGATGGCGACAAAATCGAAGAAACTTGTCGTGATAAACAATAATTGAGCCGCCAACACGTTATCAATAATATCAACAAGGAAATCATGAAGCTCAAAACATACATAGCCTGTCTGCTCATGCTCGTTGCCTCGCTCACCGCGAGAGCCCAGGAGAAGAAAGACATGTTCAACCCCATCAACACCTCGGTGACGTCGCAAACCATCGCGCCCGACGCGCGTGCCGGCGGCATGGGCGACGTGGGCGTGGCCACCGACGCCGACGTCAACTCGCAATATTGGAACCCCGCGAAATATCCGTTCGCCATAAGCCGTGCCGGAATAGGCGTCAACTTCACGCCGTGGCTGCGCCAGCTCGTCAACGACATCAACCTCGGCTATCTCGCAGGTTATTACCGCATCGGCGACTACTCGGCGGTGTCGGGCTCGCTAAGGTATTTCTCGCTTGGCGAGGTCGACATGGGCGAACACGGCTCCAACGAGCCCGGCATGACCATCAACCCTTACGAGATGTCGCTTGACGTGGCCTACTCGCTCATGCTCAGCGAGAAGTTCTCAATCGCCGCGGCCGTGAGGTGGATTTATTCCGACCTCACCTACGACTACACTTCCGACACGTCGCCCGGCTCGGCCTTCGCCGCCGACCTCGCGCTATATTACCAGAGCAACCCCGTCATAGCGGAGCATGAGTGCCAGCTCGGGCTGGGCCTTAACATCTCCAACATAGGCAGCAAGATAACCTTTGGCGGAAGCGACAACAGCGAGTTCATACCCACCAACCTCCGTCTGGGCGCGTATCTCAAGTACCCGCTCGACGAATACAACGCCATCGGCTTTGCCGTGGACGCCAACAAGCTGCTGGTGCCCACCTACCCTAAACAAAACGAGGGCGAGACGACGGAGGAATACCAGCAACGGGTGCAGAAAGACTACTACGACGTGTCGAGCATAGCCGGCATCTTCAAGAGCTTCGGCGACGCGCCGGGCGGATTCAAGGAGGAGCTGCAAGAGATACAATGGAGCGTCGGGGCGGAATACACCTACAACGACCGCTTCGCGCTTCGCGCGGGCTATCACCACGAGAGCGAGAACAAGGGCAACAGAAAATATTTCACCGTGGGAGCGGGCTTCAAGATGAGCGCCTTCCAGCTCGACGCGGGATATGTCATAGCCACGGCAAAGTCGAACCCGCTCGACCAAACCCTGCGCTTCACCCTGACGTTCGACATGGACGGCCTGAAAGACCTGTTCAAGAAATAACCTGACTTTTATAAAACCAACTCCGCGTATGTTCAGAATAGGAATGGGCTATGATGTCCACAAACTCGTCGAGGGAAGAAAACTCGTCCTCGGCGGCATAGAGATACCCCACACCGTCGGCCTGCTGGGCCACAGCGACGCCGACGTGCTCATCCACGCCATCTGCGACGCCCTGCTCGGCGCCGCCAACATGCGCGACATCGGGTACCACTTCCCCGACACGTCGGCCTCCACGCTTGGCATGGACAGCAAGGTCATCCTCGCCAAGGTCATAGACCTCATTGCCACAAAGGGCTACAAGGTCGGCAACATCGACGCCACGGTGTGCGCCGAGCGGCCAAAGATAAACCCTCACGTGCCGGCAATGAAAGCATGCCTCGCCCACGTGATGGGGTGCGACGAAGACCAGGTGAGCATAAAGGCCACCACGACAGAGCGCCTCGGCTTCACGGGACGAGAGGAGGGCATGTCAGCCTACGCCGTGGCGCTGATCACCAACGAGTGACCCGCACGACGGCGACGCTTTCACGCATGTGCCTCAGTCCTGGGGCATGCAAACCCACAACACTATATATACGAGAAAGCCACAAAAATTTCCTTTGACATACACAACAATATGGCCAGGCTTTTTTCGAGATATCAAAACATATCGCTTACGCCCCAACTAAACAAAAAAACGGGTGGCGACAAGAAAAAAACGGGAAAAAATTTGGCAGGGCGATGAAAAATGCCTAACTTTGCAGTCGCAAAACAAGAAACAGGGGCATAGCCCAGTTGGTTTAGAGCGCTGCAGTCACATTGCAGAGGTCATCGGTTCGAGCCCGATTGTCCCTACCTGTTCAAGAAGAAGTCCGCCGCTTTCCACATACGGAGAGCGGCGGACTTTGCGTTATGCTACATGCACGAGGTCAGCCCCAAAGTGGTGGCTATGGCGGTAAGCACCGAGATGAGCATGTTGATTACCATCTTCCAAGTTTCCTTCTTCATTCTAATCCTCCTTTCCTTTCTTTAATTGGTTATACCATTGCGTTTGCGAAGCCATGCCGGCGTCTACGCGTTGCCCTCAGGGGTCTTGGTGTTGGCATCAGAGGCCGCGGTACTTGATGGCAACAGCTGTGCTGAGACGCCGTCGAGCATGGTCTTCACGTAGGTTCCCTTGCGCTTTCCTTTATCACCGACCTTGCCGCTGGCCACGAACCTCACCTCCGGGTGGTAGAGTATCTGGTAGCCGTAGATGTTAGCGGCAGTGAAGTCCTCGGCCTTGTCAGCGACCTTGGTCTTAAGGCCCACACGGAAGTCGCCCAGACCGTCAAGCTCCACGGTCATGGAGTTTTGCAGGTGCTTCTTCATGACCTGGGTCAGCTCTATGAGCACGGCCATGATGTCGGCGCGGGTGACCGTGGTGGAGTGGCTTATCTCCTCGGCGAGGTCCGCGGTCTTCACGCGGCCCATGCTCACCGCGCGGCCATACCACTTGTTAGCCACTGGGCTGCCTACGCCCTTACCCATTACCTTCTTGTAACGTACACTCATTGTTTTTCTCCTTTCTTTTAAGTTGATTAGTAAATTGTCTTGTTTGTCGTGGAATTCCTTTCGACGGTTGCAAAGGTACTGCCTTTCCCCATACCCGCCAAAAACCACGAGGGCACCACAAGGGATGCCACGTCGAGCCCCTCTGGTTTGACGCTGGTCAATAAAACGCGGCATTTTTACCATTTGTCGGTGAAAGAGGCGGAACATTCGCGGTTTATGCATAACTTTGCCAAAAATAAAGGATATTAGGTTTTAGATTAATGAGGCAAGCGAGCCTCGCGATGTTTAATTATATAATGTAGAAAGGATAACAAATCATGAAGAACACAAGTATCAAGCAGACCATCATGTCAAAGATGAGCACCCTCGCTGCCATGTATGTAAAGGCAATGGGCGACTATGGCGAGGCTCTTCTCCGTTCTCGCGGTCTGGCTGGCGCGTAAAGGCATCCGCCTTGCGCGGCAAAAGAGAAAAACATCACAGTAGACAAATAAGCGGCATGCCGGCAGGAGACGTTAAAAACGTCTTGTGCCGGCATGTTTGTGTTAGCGGGGTTAACGCTTGTCTTGCGACCAGACATAACCACAAGGCAACGTGGCCACTGAACTAATACAAAACCTTCGTGAAAAACAGAAGAAAATAGCATGAAAATTTAATTCATCAAAATATTAATCGTAATTTTGCCATAACAAATAATTACGGTTATGGATGGAACAAACATAAAATTGACACAAATGGACATTATTCGCCAAGTATTGGATGTCTCTGACATCAATTTACTTGTACGAATCAAGACCTTCCTCGCCAATAACAAGAATAGCAGCATGGCTAACGCTAAACAAAACCACATAACAGAAGAACTTCAAAAAGACATTGATGAAGCTCGCGAGGAATACAAACGTGGTGATACCCTCCACTTCGAAAATGCAACTGATGCCCAAAAATGGATGGAGGCTCTATGAGATACCATATTGACTTTTCCAAGAAAGCAGAGAAAGTCATAAAGAAGTGGAAAAAGTCTAATCCTGTTCTATTCAAAAAGCTGCATGATCTTCTCCCGGAATTAGAAGAACACCCAGAAACAGGAACAGGACATCCAGAACCACTTGTTGGCGAAAACTCCATCACATATTCTCGCCATATCAGTGCTCACGACCGAATCATTTATGATATTTACAGGGAAGAGGTCGTTGTGCTTATCATTAAGGCTGAAGGGCACTACAACGACAAATAGCACTGATTAGGAAGCCATCATCATTTATGGCTTCCTAATCATTTTCACTGCTTTATCTCGGTGTCGTGTTGAATCGATTGGGCAGAATGTTGCGGAAAACAATGGTCAGTCCATGTCGACCAACTGGAAACGATTGTTGAAGGTCAAGTCCAATCCGTTGGCCAGCTCCACCTCGTATTCATTCTTCTTTATCTCAAGCTTCTTCACCGTCTGCCTTGGGTAGTTGGCCTTCAGGTAATTCTTGATGGCTTGCGGAATCAAGCGGTATGGCACCGTGCCTTGCTTACATTCCACCTCCGTGAGATTTCCCTTTTTATCAAACTCCAGCTTCGTGCCGTTCTTCAGCACGACGTCATAGCTCTTGCTGACCACGCCCTCCACCGTGGCGAGCATCACCTTCTGCTTGCCGAAATGGGTGCTGAGCAATGTCTGGGCCTTGGCAGGAAGGGCGTTAACAGAGATGGGCTTGTCGTTGCCCGCGTTGGCCGCCATGTTGCATGAAAGCATGCAGCAAATGACCATCATCAAAATTTTCATCATTCTTTTCATAAGCCACAAAAACTTGAATAGTTATTATGATACCTAAATAATGATAGATAAGCTCTATCTACCAATTAGACGTAAAACCATGCCCGAAGGTTTAATGCGCAATCCCTACCCGCACCCTGCAATGCACGCGAATGTACATCCGTGTTTGAAAAGGAAACGCCGCATCCACGTTGAATTGTAAAATATTATTGCCAAAATTTAACACTTGGAGACAGGGGCAAATAGAACGGAAAAAGGGTAGCCTTTCGCCCTTTCGCAACACCGTCGACGACTTTTCGGCCATTTTTGTTTGCCGTTACGGTGCAATGGCGTTGCCGTTACACCGTAATCGCAACGCCATTACACCGTAACGGCGACGCGATTGCACCGTAACGGCGACGCCTTTTTAGCGAATTGGCAACGCTGGGAAACAGCCAAAAACATAATCCATTAATAATCAATCATTTACCAAAACGACCCATAATCGCGTCATTTCCACGCAAGCGACACCTCGGTTGAAAAAAATCGATTCTCAGACGACTATTTGTAAATTATTTTGATGTACAAATCATCCCGAATGCCAACACGAAACATGGCGAATCGCAACGATGGCCACCGACACGCACGCCGCATGCATTTTCCGTGTTCATGCTTGGCAATGCAACAAAAAAACATTAATTTTGTCGCGGATATAGCTACGGCACCCACCCTGCAATGCCGCATGAATGGTTTTATGACATGTAGAAAGATGGACACGGCATCTGGCATCATCTCGCCACAAGAGGCGCATAGCTCGGAACGCTTTTCCGACTTTACTCCCATACCTTGCAAAGGTTTCAACATTCTTTGCAAGGCAAAGCGCTATGGCAGATGGTGGGTGCTCAAGGGATTGAAGGAGCAATACCGTCAAGACGAAAGATGCAGAAACCGTAGACAGTACGGCGATAAAAGACACCATCGTTTCCGAAAAAGTAGAGCCACAAGTAGACTCTACAAAAATCTTTAGCGACACAGTTGCACAAAGAGGAAAAATGGTATATAAGGTAACACGCCAAGTAGAAGACGACATCGTATATGATGACGAAAGAGACTTGGATAAGAGCACATTTACTGAGTCTTTGCGCATCACCTTCAAAAACAATGGCAAAGTCAGCATAAAGGAAACATTGCAAGACGACGCTACTTGGAGTGGAGAATGGGAAGCGAATGGCTATGACATAACCGTTTACGCCAACGATTTTGTCCTACGAGGTACCGTTTCCAAAGATTACAAGACACTTGAACTTTCCTCAGAATCTATCAGCAAAGTAAGTTGGACAGGCTCAAGGAAATTAAAACTTCAATAAACTTATTACACTCATGGCTTTCCTATTGATATAATAGCGAATGCCATGAGTGTTTTCTTTATTTTCATCCTATGGGAGAGGAGAAGAGCATCTTCTTAGAGACAAAAGGTTAACTCCGCTAGAGACAAAAAATGTGAAAACCACCTTATTGTAATATCAATCTTCCAAATGATGGCACTCGAAGGATTCATCTTTCACCAATCTGACATTTTCAGAATCCACAAAAATATGGTTAGAAGGGAAACTACAAAAAATAAGATTGACCCCGATGAAGGTTGTCTCCCGGAACTTAGACCTCAGATTGACTTTCACAAATTCTTAAGATAACCATCCCATGACATACGAAGATTTCAAGCAATTGGCTGAGCATCCACAGAATCGGGATGTTCCTGCCATCTTCAAGCTCGAAGTGTTAGAAACGGAAGAGCTGGAAGAAAAGAAGCGTTCACATTATCCGAAATACAAGGTGAACACCTATTGTCCGCAAGCCTTCACCACAACCTTGGAGGAGGCTGAAAGTCTGATGCACCAGGATGTCCTTTACCGCAAGAAAATGAAGAAGAGATGGTTCCAGGCGATTTTTCAACGTTTTTACCCATCTTCTTTCCCTATCTCATGGGGGCAGTTTCACTTTTGAAAACGGACATTAAAAATGCGATAGCACCGCCCTAACTATCTATTTTTATATAGTTAGGGCGGTACTATCGCTAAAATTCGAGACCATTTACCGCATAGAGCGGTACGTTTGTAACCCAATCTTCCTGCTGATAATCATTCATAGAGATGCGATAGGCCTTCTTTGACTGGTTGTCAGCAACAAACTGGCGCAGGCTCTTTGCCTTGACATTCGTCTCGGCTTTCACCTCCAGCGGAACAATCTCATCCTCCTCATCCTGGAGCAGAAAATCAATCTCCTGAGTACTGTTGGACTTGGCATAATAATACGGTTCATACCTGAGAACGAGCTGCTGCAAAACATACTGTTCCGTCAACGCCCCTTTAAACTCGGTAAAAATACTGTTGCCGTCCACTACTGTCGTTGCCTTGAGATTAGACATCGCACCTAGAAGCCCGACATCCAGGACGAAAATCTTGAAGACCGCCCGGTCTTCATAACTGACAAGTGGCAGTCGAGAAAAGGGACAGTATCAGTTTTGGAAACGGACATTAAAATACCGTTTACCGCAAAAATACAAAATAAAGTACAGCAAAAATACAAAGTAAAATACCACAAAAATACAAAATTATTTGTAGATTCCACTATTTATTACTATCTTTGCAAACAAAAACATATTGAATATGAAGTATTTAGATAGAATAGCAGACAAAATGCTCCAACTTCGTTTGGAAGCCTTTGGAGCAGTACAGATTGTTGGACCAAAATGGTGCGGAAAAACCACTACGGCCATGCAGCAGTCAAAGAGCGTAATCAAGATGCAAGATCCAGATAAGCGTGAAGGATATTTGGCGACGGCACGCACCAAACCATCCTTGCTGCTCAAAGGCGAAACACCACGACTGATAGACGAGTGGCAGGTA
>JALEJI010000013.1 GCA_022769825.1 Prevotella sp.
AAGCCATATGATAAATCTATAGACAATTATATTAAGATATTGAATAATGCCTTTATGGGACTATGCACGTTTTCAATAGAGAATGACATTGTAACAGTAACTAATAATATTGAAGAAGTAATAGTAAATGGAACACGTAAAAAATAAACGAAAAAGCTATATTCATTCTGTCTTTGTTACTTTGTTGCTTTTATTTGTGTCGTGCAATTCTGAATATTATCTTGATTTGCTGACAGGCGGAAGCATAAGGTATTGGCAGTTGCCAGAGAGGCGCTTTTACTTTTCTTTCGATAAAAGAAAACGAAGAAGAGTGGAATATGATACAGCTTTAAATGTTAACTATTATAGCTGTTTGGATTTTTTATCAAAGGGCAATATTTCAGATTAGAAGGCAACCGTGTCTTTTTAAGTTTGGTATATAATGGTGATACTGTTCCAGTAGATACTTTTGATATACTGAAAATTAGCAACCAGAAGTTGTTTATACGGTGGACAGATGGAAACCTAGCAAGATTTGTCATCTATCATAGAAATGAAAAGTAATAGCCATGTGGGATTATGTTCATTAGTTTAATTTGTTTTTTGAATAGAGAAAACTATGGTACGCGAGACTCGTTTGACCAAATGGGCAACGTCTTGTCACTCATTAGGTAAGGGCTGCACGATGATGGTACGCATGACGTGATTGACGACCTCAAGTACACTTACAATGGCAATCAGGTCATAAGGGTTGACGACTCAGCCATTGACCCAGTTTACAAGGACTGCTTCACGTTCGTTGACGGGGCTGATGATGAAACGGAATGCGAATATGACGAAAACGGCAATCAGACGAAAGACTTGAACCGCGGGATTTGCGGGATTCGATATAATTGCCTAAATTTGCCGTCGGGAGTCGACTTCACGGACGGGAGTCGTATAACCTATACTTATGACGGAGGAGGACGGAAGTTGAGGACGGACTACTACATAAACCCATTGACGGTGTCGGTGCCACAATTGGCAGGAGGCGTGGGCACCGCCGGTTAGGTCGTCAGAGGCAGACTTCTCGGGTATTGTGCAAATAGCTAACAATAACTCTTTAATCTGGCAAGGAAAGCGTTGCTGTTTAAGCTATTTTGTTTAACTTTGCAACGATTATGAAAGGAAAACGTTCACATGTTTATATTATGGCTCTTGCGGCCTTCGTGATTCTTGCAAGTTTCGCGGCAATCGGTCTGGCTACATTCAGGGCTGACGACACCATGCCACAAGACACGGTGGACAGGCGGCAGGTCAAAAAGTCGCAACCCGTGGCGGTAAAGAGGGACACGGTGCGCAAGGTCACCGTGACCGACTCGCTGCCCGACAATGACCCAACCGTGAGGGGAACGCTTACCGACAGTTGGGGCAATCCCATGAGTGGCGTGGTGGTGAGCGACGGCTATACGTGCACTGTCACCAACGACAAGGGCATGTATATATTCATGCGCGACAAGAACGCGCGATTCGTGTGGTATTCAGTGCCTGCCGATTGTGAGATACCGACACATTCGTCAACCGACAGGACTGCTTTTTTTTATAAGCCATTGCTGGCAAGGCAAAACGAATACAACTTCACCTTGAAACGCCTGTCTGGAGGCCCGGAGCACGATTATAAACTAATCGTCTTCGGAGACCCACAGATAACCAATGCCTTTAGTCCTTATTACACGGGCCCCGACGATAACCCGATACAGAAGAGTGACCTTGCCCGTTTCACCGACGAGACAATGGCCGACGTGAGACAAACCATAGCCTCCTTGCCGGAGGCCATGCCCGTGTATGCCATATCCATGGGCGACGACGTGCAGTATTACGGTGGCTACAACGCGGGATTGGAACGACAGATACGTGAGGCATTGGGCTCGTCGAGAGCTACGGTGTTCTCCGTGATAGGCAACCACGACCAAGACGGCAAGAGCCTGTATGTCAGAAAGTGGGAACAGAGCTTTGGCCCGACCGACTTCAGCTTTGACCGTGGTGACGTGCATTATGTCTGTCTCAACGACGTGCATTTCTATCGTGGCATGCTTTATTGGCAACCAGGTGAACTGACGGCATCACAACTGCGTTGGCTTCACGAAGACCTATCTTTCGTCAGTCGCGACAAGAAGGTCGTGTTGTGTTACCACATTCCTCTCACCATGGGCAATCGCCCACGCAGGGGAGCGTCATCGCTAAACCTTGATTCAGAGCCAGGCCATTACACATCGTCGGTCTTTAAGCGTGTACTCAATGAACTGAAAGTTTTCAGAGGAGGCTACGAACTGTTTTGCGGCCATACCCATTTTGCCATCAACCACGAGATTGATTTCAATGGCGGGCACATAATAGAGCATTGCCATGCCGCCGCTTGTGGCAACATTTGGCAGTCTAACATAAACATCTGCGGCACGCCAAATGGATATTATATCTATTCCTTGAATGGGACGAACATCACGGACTGCTACTATAAGGGCACGTTCTGGCCACGGTCACGGCAGATGACATTGTTCAGGGCCTCTACCGATTTCAATGGCGAGTCGTATGCAGCCGATTGGCAGTTGCCAGAAGACAGTGGGGCGATTATAGCCAACGTGTTCAATGCCGACTCGCGGTGGCGAGTCTATGCCGTGGAAAACGGCGTTGAGCGTGAGATGCGACGCGTCAATCATCAGGGGCAAGACGCTTTCGCCACTGGCTATCATCACCGTTACTCAAAGTCGGTGAGCTACCAGTTCGTGAGCAAGAAGAATGGCTATCTCATAATGAACCATCTATATTATTATGTGCCTCGCTCAGCCGAGAGCCGCATAATGGTGAAGGTGAAAGACGCTTATGGCAACACGTACACGTCGTCGACCGACGATGTGATAAGTGAGCCTTTCTTCAATTTTGCGCATTATTATGAAGAAAAACGATAAATTATCTTCTTTTCCCTTTGTTTTGTCTATAAAAGGCAGTATCTTTGCGAGAGATATATAACCGGACAATAACGTAAGCCTGAAATGAGACAAATAAAAATCACTAAAGCTATTACAGCTCGTAACAGCGAATCTTTGAATCGCTATCTCGCTGAGATAGCCCGTGAGCCAATGCTCACACCAGAAGAGGAAGCTTCTCTTGCCCAGAAAATTCATCTTGGAGGAAAGGAGGGCTTGAAGGCGAGAGATCGGCTTGTCAATTCCAACTTGCGTTTCGTGGTTTCCGTGGCAAATCAATATCAGCATCAAGGCATCTCGCTTGTGGACCTTATCAACGAGGGAAACATAGGCTTGGTGAAAGCCGCCGAGAAGTTTGACGAGACCCGTGGATTCAAGTTCATCAGCTATGCTGTTTGGTGGATTCGGCAAAACATCATGGAAGCCCTTGCCGTGAAAAGTCGCATCATACACGTGCCAATGAACCAGATGGGCGTGGCCCTGAAGGTGAACAGGGCCACGGAGGCTTTCCTTCAGAAAACCGGGAGAATGCCTTCCGTTCATGAGATTTCGGTGGAGACAGGACTTGATGAAGACGTGATAGAGTCAGCAAAAGACGCAAACAATAGGCCGACAAGCATTGACGCCCCATTGGGCGACGATACCAGTGACAACACGATTGGCGAAATGCTAACGTCGGACGACAATACCTTCATTTCAGACAAGTCGGTAGACAACGCGTCGCTAAACAAGTTTATTGAGGATTTGCTCAAAGAGGTGCTTACCGATCGCGAGCAAGTCATCGTGAAGGCGTCGTTTGGCATAGGGAGTCCTGAGAAAAGCCTTGAGGAACTTGCCGGCGACATGGGCATGACAAGGGAGCGCATAAGGCAGGTGAAGGAAAAGGCAATAAGGAAAATAAGGCACTCGCCTGCGGCAAAGATCCTGAAACAGTATTTGGGATAATAAGGATTGACTGCAGATTAAAAATCTGTCTAATACGCTCGTGGATAGGCGGATATTCAGAAATTATTATTAACTTTGCAGTCGATAACATGATTTTATGACAGGGGTACTTGCTAAACCCCCTTTAACAAAACAAGAAATGACAAGACAACCACGTGCTGAAGTGAGTGTGATGTTCATGCTCTTCAGTGTATTTTTTTGTGTTTGCCTCATATTGGCAAACATTCTTGAAACCAAGCAGATAGCCATCGGCCCGGTAAACTTGACGGGGGGCTTGATAGTTTTTCCGGTTTCTTACATCATCAACGATTGCGTTTGTGAGGTATGGGGCTATCGCAAGGCCCGATTGCTTATATGGATGGGCTTTGCCATGAATTTCTTTTTCGTGGCAATGGGCGCATTGTGCGATTGGATTCCCGGCGCGCCATATTGGAACAACAATGACGGTTTCCATGCCATCTTCGGGCTCGCGCCTCGTATTGCCGCCCCCTCGTTCGTGGCGTTTCTCGTTGGCAGTTTCATGAACGCCTTTGTAATGAGCCGGATGAAGATCCATGACCAGGGACGCCATTTCTCCGCCCGCGCGATATTGAGCACCGTGGCTGGAGAGAGTTGCGACTCCGTGATATTCTTTCCGCTTGCCCTTGGTGGAGTGGTGCCATGGGCTGAAATACCAAGCCTCATGTTGTGGCAAGTGTTCCTGAAGACCTTTTACGAGGTAATAGCCTTGCCGCTCACCATACGCGTGGTGAAACTATTGAAAGAGCACGAGAGTGAGGATGTCTATGACAATGGCGTTGACTACAACATACTTAAGATATTCAATATTTAACACATACAATGACAGAAAGAAACGAGGAGGGGCTCAAGGCCCTTGGCAAGAAAACTCAATACAGGATGGATTACGCTCCCGAAGTGCTTGAGACTTTCGTGAACAAGCATCAAGGCAACGACTATTGGGTGAGGTTCAACTGCCCTGAATTCACGTCGCTGTGCCCTATCACGGGCCAGCCCGATTTCGCGGAGATTCGCATTAGTTACATTCCAGACGTGAGGATGGTGGAGAGCAAGAGCTTGAAGCTCTATCTGTTCTCCTTTCGCAATCACGGCGACTTTCATGAGGATTGCGTGAACATCATCATGAAGGACTTGATAAAGCTGATGGATCCGAAATACATAGAAGTGACAGGACTGTTTACCCCACGTGGCGGCATAAGCATATATCCTTATGCCAACTATGGCCGCCCGGGCACGAAGTATGCGGAGTTGGCAGAGGAACGCTTCGCCACGCACGAGTGAGTGTAAACCAACTTCTTGTTTTTATCCATCAAGTGTCGGGTAGGCTCTTGATGGATTCTTTTTCGCCCACTACCCATATTATGTCGCCAGCGGCAAACTCGCGATTGGGGTTCATGCAGGTAAGACTGTCTTGACCTTCCTCAACGCCAACCACCATGCAATTGTATTGCTCTCGTATGCCGCTCTCTTTGAGAGTACGGCCAATGAAAGGACTGTTCTTGCCAAGTTTGACCTTTTGCAATTTCATCTCCCTATGTTCAATCTGTGTGTCTTCGTCCTCAAGGTTAGTCTTTATCGCTTGCGCGAAGACTTGTAGTTGCTCATCGTTGCCAATGGCTTGTAGGCGGTCGTTGGGAAAGACAATAGTATTGCCACCTGGGATGTTTATGCGTTTGTGGCCACGGAGAATGCTGCTCACATACACCCCGAACCGCGAACTGAGCTTTAGTTCGCCAAGGGTCTTGCCTGCCCAAGACGAGTTCATGGGCACGTCGATATCTGAAATGTGTATGTCGCGTTCAACGAGGTTCTTTTCAAATTGTGGCTTGCTTTTGCCTTCTACCTGTGCCTTGATTTCGCGAGAACGAAGGTTGGCTATGAAACGCCGTTCCATGCTTATAGAACTTTTCTTGAGCCTACGCGATAAAGCCATGATGAATATGAGCGTCACGGCAAGGGTTATCACTATGGCGTTTGCGAAACGAGCGAGGTAGTTGCAGACATAGAACAGTATGGCAGCCGCAATGGTTATCCTGAACAGTACGGTGAAGATAAGTGGAAGACGGTTGAGGCGGCTTTCGGTCCACAGCTCCTTGAATTCCTCGCTGTGGTTGTTTTTCATGACCAAGGCTCGCATGAAAGGCGATATGCAGACGAACGTCAAGAGTCCTGTGGCTCCATTCGCCCACCAATGGGGCAGGATGTGGCGGAAGAATTGCAGCGCGAAAGTCAGCATTACCGCGGTCACGGCTATGCACAACACGGTGTAGATGAGCGTGTTTATGGCCATCTTGCGCAACAGGCGACGCCAGACCGACTGTTCCTTGGTCGTGGTCTGGTGGGCGGTGCCCAAGTGGTTGAGCCGTCGGGTCCATCTGCGTGGCAATATCTTCGTGATGCCATTATAGGCTGGTACGGCAGCACGTATCATGTAGGGAGTGATGAACGTTGTGACAACGCTCACGGCCACGATTACTGGATAGATGAAATCGCTGATGACTTTAAGTGACAGTCCGAGAGAGGCGATGATGAAGGCAAACTCGCCAACCTGCGCCATGGAAAAACCGCAACGCATGGCCGTTTTCAATGGTTGACCAGACAACATGTAGCTGAATGTTCCCAATACGCTTTGGCCAACCATGATGGCAGCCACGAGAACGATGATTGGCAACGCGTATGCTACAAGGACATGAGGGTCAACGAGCATGCCCACCGATACGAAGAAAATCGCGCCAAAGAGGTTTTTCACGGGAGCTACGACCCTTTCGATACGCTCCACCTCTATCGTCTCGGCAAGTATGCTGCCCATGACAAACGCGCCAAAGGCAGAGGAGAAACCTACGGCCGTGCTTATCCATGCCATGGCGCAACAAAGGCCAAGGGCCACGATGACAAGGGTCTCGTCGGTCATCAGCTTGCGGGTGACGCGAAGAAGCGTGGGGATGACATAAAGGCCAACGAGAAACCAGAGTATGAGGAAAAAGCCTATTTTCAACAACGAACCTATCATTTGCGCCCCGTCAGGGTCGCTGCCAGAGGCTATTGCCGACAGCATGACCATCATCACAATGGCGAGGATGTCTTCAAGAATCAAGACGCTCATGACGAGCTTGGCGAACGATTGTTGGGAAAGCCCCATGTCGTCGTATGCCTTGTAGATGATGGTGGTGGACGACATGGCGAGCATGCCACCAAGGAAAACGCAGTCCATCTGGCTCCAACCAAAGAGGTGTCCCACGCTCATGCCGGTCATGGACATGAAAAACACCGTGCACACGGCCGCTATGACGGGAGCCAAGCCCATTTTCAGGATCTTTTTGAATGAAAAGTCAAGACCGAGCGAGAAAAGCAGGAACATCACGCCGATGTCGGCCCACGTTTGTATGTCGGCCTTGTCAACAACCGACATGGTAAGTGGCAAGTGTGGAGACACTATGAAGCCGGCTACGATATATCCAAGCACTAAGGGTTGTTTGAGGCGCTTGAAGATGAGGGTCACCATGCTTGCGACGATGAGTATCAATGCCAAGTCTTTTACAAGGGCTGGAAGTTCTGCCATAGGTATGCTTTCTTTTATATTCAGTCTTATCCTATGCGCAAAGTTACGAGTAATCAACGATAGAGCAAACTATTTGTCCCAATATTTATGTTGCCGATTAGATTTGTTGTCATTAAAAAAATGCGTAAATTTTTTAACTGCTTCGTCATTTATGTGGACCAGCTAGGGCTTGAACCTAGGACCTCCAGATTATGAGACCAACAGAATGATAGTCTGTGATATTTCGTTATTATAAACTTTCATTGATTATCAACGGGTTGTCTCCACTTGATATTTTGTGGCATACCATTGAATGTCCATAACTCAAACAGTTGGTTTACGCATTGTTTACGCAGAAATTAGGAAGTGAGCAGAACTTCTAATAATTCATTGGCAAGTTTGTTGTCTACCACTTTTATCACATTGTCATCTTCTGTTGCATAGCCAAGAGCATTTATAGCGCCATACCATACGATGTCTTTGTCTATGATGGTTGTGCACAGTTTTACTTCTTGCAATATTCTTACAGATAATCCTCTTTGCAAAAGGTATTCTGTTTCAGGGTTACTTGCTGTCGTGATAATAAGAACTTCGATTCCAATATGAGCCAACTCTCTCAACTGATTGACCAAAACATTACGCTCTACCCTATATAACTTGGGAGAAGAAACAACGATAGAGCGCTTGGCATCTCCAATACTTGAAGCGTAAGGACGGTAAAATGTTCTACCGTTGAATATCTGCTCCTTACTAACAGGCATGCCTATATCTTTCACATTGTCAAACAATGTGGGCGAATGTCGGGAAATGATTTTATATCCAATAGAAGCATAACCCTTCAGTCGCTTCTTGTACATATTGTCGCAGACAGGCTCATGAATGTCAATGTAATCATAGATGCGCACATCTGTCTTTCCCTCATTTTCACGGTGCAATCGGCCCGCATATTGGGCGACAAGACCTTTCCATGAAATGGGCAGAGCAAGGAAAAGCGTGTCAAGGCGAGGATAGTCAAACCCTTCGCCTACATATTTTCCCGTGGCAACTATCGCCAAAGGTTCTTCGCTGGAAATCTCATGCAGGTGTTGCTGCGTCTCCCGTTTTTCTTTCGTACTTCCTGTCCCTGTCAATGTGACAACATTTTTTACTTTATTCCTCAACTTTTCGGCTAATATAGTGACATGAGCAGTTCTACTGGTCAGAATGATTGGCGTTCTTCCAGCTTCAATAGCCTTACACACATCTTCTACAATGAGCGTATTGCGTGTCTCGTCTTCTGAAAGCAACTGATACAATGTTGTTATAGACTGCTTATCATCAGTAATGGAACGGTATGATGTGAATCGAGGAATGAGATACCTCTCAAATGATTGTTTCGTTATCTGACTTTTTGCATCGGCAGAGAAACGAATGGGGCCACATTGCATGAATATGATAGGTTGATGTCCATCTTTTCGGATAGGGGTTGCCGTCAGGCCATAAATGGTATGTGCCTTTACGCCCTTCAGTACATTCTCAAATGTTATAGACGACACATGGTGACATTCATCAACTATTACCATTCCATAGTTTTCAACAAAAGGCTTTACGCTATCGCCATCAAGACATGACTGGATGAGTGCGATATCAACAATGCCATGAAGCGAGTTGTCAGTAGAGTCGAGACAGCCTATTGGGGAGAATTTCTTATGGCGACCACGCTTCTTCGGCACTGGTGGTTC
>JALEJI010000022.1 GCA_022769825.1 Prevotella sp.
CTTTATTTGTGCCTATATACGCAATATTTGTTGCCTACAAGGCTCTTGAAAGTTAAGTTTACAGAAAAATGAAAAACTCGTTGCGCATCCATAAATGGACACACAACGAGTTTAATATTTTTATATTGGGTGTTTTGACACACCCTCGACGCGATTTTAGCACAAAAATGACGTCCAGAAGCCATCAAAATCGCAGTTGGTTGATATTCAGAAGGTTATCAAAACAGCCCATAATCGCGTCATTTCCAACCAAGAGACACCTTGGTCGAAAAAAATCGATTCTCAGACAACGATTTGTAAAATATTTTCATCCTGTAAATTGGTATGCATCATGTGCTTTGCAGGGCAGCCTTCAGACCAATTTGCATGCTTCTTTTGTTGGTGGCGGGATGGCCTATCTACATTGAGCCATGGACCATACTCATGTCGTTCGCGGTTTGCACGTTCACCGGAGTGTTCTTCGGTTGGTACCCTGCCAAGAAAGCCGCGATGCTTGACCCGATAGAGGCCATAAGATACGAGTGACGCGCTTATGCTCGCGCTGGCATAAGCTGTGTTAAAAAACACAAAAGCGCGCCTTGTAATGTCTTATTTCTTTATCTTTGCAAAAACAACAATAATTAAAAGCAAACTAAAGAAATGAGACATTTCAAGTTTATTATCCTTTCTGCCGTCGCCACATTGATGTTGGCGGCATGCGGCACCACGTCCACCGTGCCTATCACAGGCCGCAAGCACACACTGCTTGTGTCCGACGCCGAGGTGTTGAGCCTTAGCAATAAGCAATACTCTGAATTCATGAAAACGGCCAAGGCGTCGACCAACGCACAAAACACGGCTATGGTAAAGCGCGTGGGGCAACGTTTGGCAGCAGCCGTGGAAACCTATTTGAAGAACAACGGCCTGTCATCTGAAATAAAGAACTTCGCCTGGGAGTTCAACCTCGTGCAAAACTCGGAGGCCAACGCCTTCTGCATGCCTGGCGGCAAAATCGTGGTCTATGAGGGAATCCTGCCCATCACGCAGAACGAGCCTTCGCTTGCCATTGTCCTCGGCCATGAGATAGCTCACGCGGTAGCAAAGCATTCAGCAGAACAAATGTCGAAGAAGATTCGCCAGCAATACGGGACGCAGATTGGCGGAGCGTTGCTCGGACAAGTGGTTGGCAGCGATGCCGCGACAATAGCCACGAAGGTGGCACAGACGGGCTTCAACCTCGCCAACTTGAAATACAGCCGCGAGGATGAGAGCGAGGCTGACCACATGGGACTGATTTTCGCGGCCATGGCCGGCTACAACCCTGAGGTCGCCATCCCATTCTGGCAGCGCATGTCTTCAGGCAATAGCAACCAAAGCGACTTCCTATCCGACCACCCTTCTGACGCCAAACGCATAGCGGCATTGCAGGCCGAAATGCCCGAGGCTTTGAAGTATTACCAAGCCTCAGGATATGCCAAGACCACACAGGCCACGGCAAAGAAAACGACGAAGAAGAAGACTACAACAAAGAAGACTGCTTCCACAAAGCGCAAAAAATAACGCGCACACAAGGAAAACAGAACATACAAACGACAAACCACAAAATCTCAGCCTATGCTCGAATATCTTTCATCCAACCTCTGGCTTGTATGGACATTGGCATGCGTTTTCGCCTTGATACTTGAAGTCACGTCTGGCACGTTCTACCTGATGTGCTTCGCCTTGGGCGCCGCATGTTCCATCATAGCCTCGCTTTTGTTCACTCCGCTTTGGATCCAAGTATTGGTGTTCGCCATAGGCTCTGCACTTTGCGTGTTTGGCGTGCGTCCGTTTGCCATGAAATATCTCCATCCTCACCACGACGATCGCCCGAGCAATGCCGATGCCCTTATCGGTCGCACGGGCATCGTGATAGAGCCTATCGGCCCAGACCACTCCGGCTACGTGAAAGTAGACGGTGACGAATGGAAAGCCATAGCAGATACCGCATTAACACTGGACAAGGGAACACACGTCAAGATTGTGTCTCGCGACAGCATAATAGTGAAAGTCGTTGAGGAACTGTAAAAACTGGCCACAAAAGCCTAACCTTTACAACATACTATTTATTAATACTTAAATCTATAAGACCATGATTGGATTCTATGTTTTAATAGCACTCGTAGTGCTGGCACTCTTGTTCGCGAAGATGGCCATCGTCATTATCCCGCAAAGTGAGACGCGCATCATTGAGAGATTAGGCAGGTACTACGCCACTCTCAAGCCAGGTATAAACATCATCATACCTTTTATTGACAAGGCCAAGGTTATCGTCACTTACCAACGCGGACGCTACACTTACAGCAACCACATAGACCTTAGGGAGCAAGTTTACGATTTCGACAAGCAGAATGTTATCACGAAAGACAACATCCAAATGCAAATCAACGCCCTGCTCTATTTCCAAATCGTTGACCCGTTCAAGGCCGTCTATGAGATTAACAACCTTCCCAACGCCATTGAGAAGCTGACGCAAACCACGCTGCGAAACATCATTGGCGAGATGGAACTTGACCAGACCCTGACCTCGCGCGACGTTATCAACACCAAGCTCCGTGGAGTGCTCGATGACGCGACCAACAAATGGGGAATCAAGGTGAACCGTGTCGAGTTGCAAGACATCACGCCTCCACAAAGCGTGCTCCAAGCCATGGAGAAGCAGATGCAGGCAGAACGCGACAAGCGTGCCACTATTCTTACTTCAGAGGGTCAGAAGCAAGCGCAGATTCTGAAATCGGAAGGCGAGAAAGCCGCCACCATAAACCGTGCCGAAGCCGACAAGCAGCAAGCCATACTCAGGGCGGAAGGTGAAGCCACGGCACGCATACGCAAGGCGGAAGCTGAGGCCGCGGCTATAGAGAAGGTGACGCAAGCCGTGGGGCAAACCACGAACCCCGCCAACTACCTGCTCGCGAAAAACTATATTCAAATGCTGCAACAAGTCGCGGCTGGCGACAAGTCTAAGACCGTGTTCCTGCCTTACGAGGCAAGCAACCTCATGGGAAGCCTCGGAGGAATAAAGGAGTTGTTCAAACAATAGGAATTGTCATGCGAGTAAAAACCTTTATGCACTGAGATTAATGCATCCCATAATGCGGCGCGACCTAATTTCATTTAGGCCGCGCCGTTTTTTTTTCATAACCAGCAAGACAAACGTTTTAGAGACAACCGGCAAGACCGTTACTTCTCCAAGAACTGGCTACACTGTTATCTCACCGGCAATTGACTGGCACATTAAGCCGCGTATGACATTAGGGTCTGAATGCAATGCCTGTAGGAACATAAGCTTGGTGATGGCAGACTCCACGGTGCCATCGAAACCAGACACCACCCCAATGTCCTTGAGTTGATAGCCTGTGTCATACCTGTCCATGACCACGCTTCCGGCTACGCATTGGCTAATGTTCACAATCACCACTCCCATTTGGGCGGCTTGCCTCAGCAGTGGCATCAGCCAATAGTTGTGTGGCGCGTTGCCGCTGCCGAAGGTCCTGACGACCATGCCACGAAGCGAACTGGAGTTAAGCACATTCCTGAAAATTCGCTCTTGAATGCCCGGGAAGATGCTAAAAACCAATACATTCTCGTCCATGGCGTAATGCGGAATCATGGGCTTGGAGAAGTCGCGCTTGAGAATATGGTGATCGTGAAAGGTAAAATTGACACCCGCGTCACACAGGTGCGGATAATTGAAGCTGTCAAAGGCGAAAAAGCCTTCCGCGTTTATCTTCGTGGACCTGTTGCCCCTCAACAATCTCCCACTGAAATAGATGCAAACCTCAGGCACCCTGGCATGGCCATACTTGTCTTTCATCGCCGCCAACTCTATGCTGGTAATAAGGTTTTCCTTGCCGTCAGTCCTCAACTGTCCAATAGGAAGTTGTGATCCCGTGAGAATCACAGGCTTGGTAAGGTTCTCCAACATGAACGACAAGGCCGAAGCCGTGTAAGCCATCGTGTCGGTGCCATGCAAGACCACGAAACCATCATACTGGTCGTAATTGCGCGCTATTATCCTCACCAATTGCGCCCAGTTTTTGGGTTTCATGTCGCTTGAATCGATAGGTGGCGTAAACTGATATACGTCCACATTGGTACGTATAAGGTTAAATTCCGGCATGGAGTCCTCAAGGTGGTTGAAATCAAGCGGTTCCAACGCGCCAGTCTGTGGATTTTGCCCCATTCCAATAGTCCCACCAGTGTAAATCAGCAGCACTTTATTCATTGCGAAGGCAGTATCATTTATGATAATAACTGTATTGATTGACTCTTCTATACTTGTCGGCCTCTGCCAAGAGCATTTTTATCTTATCTTTCTTGGCCTGGCTTAGCTTGTTGTTTTTCAACAGCCTACGGTTATATTTTAGCCAATTGACCAAAACCATATCCTCTGCATGATACTTGGACGGTCTATGCTTGTTAGCATCAAGATACGACATGTACTCATGCCATTTCAACAGCCATATTTCATCGGATGCCATACGTTAAAAAATTATACAGTTATTGACAATCAATAGTTAATTCTTTTGCTTTTGCAAAATTACCTATTTTTTATGCTATTCAAATTATTTCAAGAAATTATTTTCAAGCTAATCCTTTATACTTTGGAAAATAAGTCTTACCTTTGCACTAATAAAGCATTCATTATATTAAAAAATGAAGAAAATCCTCTTTATCCCGGTTCTGTGTGCCATACTTCTCGCTTTGGGAAGTTGTTCAAGCATGCGTCATTACACTTATTTCCAAAACATTGACACATTAGACTTGTCAGCGTCCAAAGGCCTTCCCGTGACAAGGATCATGCCTAACGACGAGCTTTCCATCATCGTCAAGACTACCAACCCGGAGGTTTCACAGCCGTTCAACCTTTTTTCGGGTACAGAGGCCAACAGTTCTACCAATAATAACATTCGTGGATACCTCGTCGACAACGAAGGCTGCATCAACTTTCCCGTATTGGGAAGGATTCACGTGGGCGGGCTTTCCAACTCGGAAATAGAAGATACCATTTCAAACAAGCTCAAACCTTATCTCTCACGTTCAGAGAAGCCTGTCGTAATATGCAGGCTCAGGAGCTTCCGCGTCACCATGATAGGAGAGCTTGGCTCGAAGGTAATCGAAGTGCCAGACGAGAAGATAAACATCGTCCAGGCCTTGGCACAGGCTGGCGACATCTCCATGTACGGAAAGCGCACAAACGTGCTGTTGGTGCGCGAGGACTCCACAGGCGAGAAGCACACGCATCGTTTCAACATGAACGACGCGAGAGTGTTCAATGACCCATATTATTATCTTAAGCAAAACGACATTGTCTACGTCCAGCCGACAAAGCAGAAGACTGTGCAATCTTCCACTGGCCAGTGGACAACGCTTTGGGTCACGGTCTTAGGTTGGGCCACCACCGTGGCGTCACTGGTATTGACAATCTTGAAATAAACACATAACCAAGCATTCATAATAAATGGAAAACAATATCCATGAGGATTGCGGCGTTGCTTTAGTACGCCTACTGAAACCCCTCAGCTATTACCAAAAGAAATATGGCTCATGGAAATGGGGACTGGGCAAGCTCTATCTGATGATGGAGAAAGAGCACAACCGCGGTCAAGAAGGCGCAGGCATAGCCTCCGTGAAGCTCAACACCAAGCCAGGACACGAATACATGTTCAGGGAAAGGGCAGAAGGCGCCAACGCCATCACGGAGATATTCAATGAGGCCAACAGGCAAATAAAGCTAGTGATGAAGGAAGAGGACATAGACACTGATGCCTATGACGAACTTCCTTTCGCAGGCGAGCTTTACATGGGGCACTTGCGCTACTCCACAACGGGAAAGAGTGGCGTGAAGTATGTGCATCCATTCTTGAGAAGAAACAACTGGAAAGCGAAAAACCTTTGCATCTGCGGCAATTTCAACATGACAAATGTTGAAGACGTATTCAAGACCCTAACCCAGCAAGGACAATGCCCACGTATATATAGTGACACTTATATAACGCTTGAGCTCATGGGCCACAGGTTGGATCGCGAGGTGGAGCGCAACTTCGTGGAAGCTCAGAAACAAGGATTACAAGACACCGACATCACAGATTACATCGACAGCCATGTTCGCGTGGAAAATGTCCTCAAGACAACGATGAATCATTTCGACGGTGGATACGTAATGTGTGGCATCACCGGAAGCGGCGAGATGTTTGCGATGAGAGACACTCATGGCATTCGTCCCGCTTTTTGGTATAAGAACGACGAAATCGTGGCCGTGGCATCTGAAAGGCCCGTACTTCAAACCACATTCGACCTCGAATACGACGAGATACACGAGCTCACTCCTGGAGCCGCGCTAATCGTGAGAAACGATGGTAACACCACGGAACAACAAATACTAAAGGAAGAGGAAAACTATAAGTGCTCATTTGAGCACATATACTTCTCGCGCGGTTCCGACAGGGATATCTACCGTGAGCGCAAAAAGCTGGGAGAGCAGTTGACTCCTAAAGTGCTCAAAGCCGTTGACGGCGACACTGAGCACACGGTCATATCATTCATACCCAATACGGCAGAGGTGGCTTATTACGGCTTGCTCGACGGATTCAAGAATTACCAAAGGGAACAAGACATTAACGACATCCTGGCCTTGGGACACAAGCCTTCTCGCGATGAGCTTGAAGCAATGCTCAACCGCGATGTCAGATCCGAGAAAGTGGCCTGGAAAGACATCAAGCTGCGCACGTTCATCACGGAAGGCACGGCACGAAACGACCTTGCCGCTCATGTCTACGATGTCACTTACGGTTCCATTGAGCCATACAAGGACAATCTCGTAATCATAGACGACAGCATAGTGCGTGGCACGACGCTGAAGGAGAGCATCCTCCACATTCTCGACAGGTTGCATCCAAAGAAAATTGTCATTGTAAGCTCTGCTCCACAAATTCGTTATCCCGACTACTACGGTATCGACATGCCAAGGCTTGAGGAGTTCTGCGTGTTCCGCGCCACTATAGCCCTCATACACGACCGAGGCATGGAGCATCTGATACACGACACCTACAAGGCTTGCAAGGCCGAGCTCGAGAAGCCGACAAATGAGATGGTGAACCATGTGCGCGACATTTACCAGCCATTCACTGAAGAAGAGATAAATAGGAAAATAGTGGAGATGCTTAAACCTGACGACATGACGACTCCCGTCGACATTGTCTACCAGTCGCTCGACGGTCTCCACAAAGCAATACCGGAAAATCAAGGCGATTGGTATTTCTCGGGTTACTACCCCACCCCAGGCGGAAACAAGATGTGCATTAAGGCATTCATCAATTATTATGAGAATGTTTATGGTTGCATGAATTTAGGCATATAAAACAACAACAGATGAAAAATGTTACTTTGATATTATCTGACGGCACAAAGTTTCATGGCCGCTCTTTCGGTTACGACGCACCCGTAGCAGGCGAAGTTGTCTTCAACACCGCCATGATGGGTTATCCCGAATCATTGACCGACCCTTCTTATGCCGGGCAAATTCTTACGTTCACCTATCCACTGATAGGCAACTATGGCGTGCCACCATTCACATTTGAGAAAAACGGCCTGCCCACATTCATGGAGAGCAACAAGATTTATGTCGCGGCCATGATATGCTCCGACTACAGCGAGCAATACAGCCACTGGAATGGCGTGGAGACGCTTGCCTCATGGCTTCAACGTGAACACATACCTGGCATCACGGGCATAGATACAAGACAGTTGACCAAGGTGTTGCGTGAGCATGGCGTCATGATGGGGTCTATCGTGTTTGACGATGAGCCAGAGAACGTGCCACACGCTGACTATTCGGGCGTGAACTTCGTGGACAAGGTGTCGTGCAAGGAAGTCATCCGCTACAATGAGGGAGCTGGAAAGAAAGTGGTGCTTGTCGACTGTGGAGTAAAGGCCAACATCATTCGTTGCCTCATCAATAGAGGCGTGGAGGTTATCCGCGTGCCATGGAACTACGACTACACCGACATGGACTTCGATGGCCTCTTCCTTGCCAATGGGCCTGGCGACCCTGACACATGCCAGCCTGCCGTGGATGTCTTAAAGAAACAGTTGAGCATGAGCCGTAAGCCGATATGCGGCATCTGCATGGGCAACCAACTCCTCGGCAAGGCCGCAGGAGCCTCTATCTACAAGCTCAAATACGGCCACCGTTCCCACAACCAGCCTGTGCGCCTCGTTGGGACAGAGCATTGCTACATTACCTCGCAGAACCATGGTTACGCCGTCGACGCCTCAACATTAGGCTCTGAGTGGGAAGAGCTTTTCGTAAACATGAACGACGGCTCAAACGAGGGCATACGCCACAAGACAAACCCCTGGTTCTCGTCACAGTTCCATCCCGAGGCTTGCTCGGGTCCTGTAGACACCGAGTTCATGTTCGACAAATTCATAGACACTTTGAAAGACTGAGACAATGAAAAATCAAAATATCAAGAAGGTTCTCCTGTTAGGCTCTGGCGCACTTAAGATTGGTGAAGCTGGCGAGTTCGACTATTCTGGCTCTCAAGCACTAAAAGCCCTGCGCGAAGAAGGCATACAGACGGTGCTCATCAACCCGAACATCGCCACGGTGCAAACATCGGAAGGCGTGGCCGACCAAATCTACTTCCTTCCTGTGCAACCATATTTCGTGGAGCGCGTCATAGCCAAGGAACGCCCAGACGGCATTCTTCTTTCCTTCGGCGGACAGACGGCACTCAACTGTGGTGTGGAACTTGAGGAAAGTGGCGTATTGGAGAAATACAATGTTCAAGTGCTCGGCACACCTGTGAGCGCTATCATGAACACGGAGGATCGCGAGCGTTTCGTGGAAAAGCTCGACGAGATAAACATCAACACCATCAAGAGCGAGGCTTGCGAAGACATGGACCAGGCTCTCAAGGCCGCGAATGACTTGGGTTACCCCGTCATCATACGCGCAGCTTACGCGCTCGGAGGCCTCGGCTCTGGCTTTGCCAACAACGATGAAGAGCTACGCAAGATTTGCGAAAAGGCATTTTCATTCTCTCCGCAGGTCCTTGTGGAAAAGAGCCTCAAAGGTTGGAAGGAAATAGAATATGAAGTGGTGCGCGACCGTTACGACAACTGTATCACGGTGTGCAACATGGAGAATTTCGACCCATTGGGCATCCACACGGGCGAGAGTATCGTCATCGCGCCATCGCAGACCCTCACCAACTCTGAATACCACAAGCTGCGCGCGCTGTCTATCAAGATCGTGCGCCACATCGGCATAGTGGGCGAATGTAACGTGCAGTACGCATTCGACCCCAACTCTGAGGACTACCGCGTAATCGAGGTCAACGCGCGCCTCTCTCGCTCGTCTGCATTGGCTTCCAAGGCTACTGGATATCCTCTCGCCTTCGTTGCCGCTAAACTCGGATTAGGCTATGGCCTCTTCGAATTGAAGAACTCTGTCACTAAAACCACGTCAGCGTTCTTTGAGCCAGCACTCGACTACGTGGTCTGCAAGATTCCACGTTGGGACTTGAGCAAGTTCCGTGGCGTTGACAAGGAGTTAGGCTCCAGCATGAAGTCGGTGGGTGAGGTAATGGCCATCGGTCGCAACTTCGAGGAAGCCATACAGAAAGGTCTCCGAATGATCGGACAAGGCATGCACGGCTTCGTGGAAAACAAGGAGCTGGAAATATCAGATATCGACAAGTCGCTCCGTGAGCCAACTGACAAGCGTGTGTTTGTCATATCAAAAGCCATGCACAAAGGTTACTCCGTCGACGAGATTCACGACCTTACCAAGATTGACCGCTGGTTCCTCTATAAGCTAAAACATATCATCGACATAGACGAGCGCTTGAAGAAGTGCAATGTCAACACTCTCGACAAGGAATTGCTTCGCGAGGCCAAGGTTTACGGCTTCACCGATTTCCAGATTGCCCGTGCCGTCAACCTTGAGAAAGAGATTGGCAACATGCACAAGGCCATGCTCGTGATCCGCAGTCTTCGCAAGAACTACGGCATCCTGCCTGTGGTAAAGCAGATTGACACCCTTGCAGCCGAGTATCCTGCGCAGACCAATTACCTATACGTCACATACGCGGGCGTAAAGAGCGACATCGACTTTACCAGCGACCACCGCTCGGTTATCGTGCTTGGCTCAGGAGCTTATCGCATAGGCTCTTCCGTTGAGTTCGACTGGTGTGGCGTGCAAGCCCTGCACACCATCCGCAAGCAGGGTTACAGGTCTATCATGATCAACTATAACCCAGAGACAGTGTCGACCGACTACGACATGTGCGACCGTCTTTATTTCGACGAGCTCACCTTCGAGCGCGTCATGGACATCATCGACATGGAGCAGCCTTACGGTGTCATCGTCTCCACGGGCGGACAGATTCCAAACAACCTCGCCATGTATCTCGACGAGCAAAACGTGCCAATCCTTGGCACCCAGGCCAAGGACATTGACCATGCTGAGGATCGTGCCAAGTTCTCGCAGATGCTCAACGAGTTAGGCATCAACCAACCGGAATGGAGCGCGCTCAAGAGCATGGACGACATCGATGAGTTCGTGAAGCGCGTTGGCTTCCCTGTCCTCGTGCGTCCTTCTTACGTCCTCTCTGGCGCGGCGATGAATGTCTGCTCCAACGACGAGGAGCTTCACCGCTTCTTGCAACTTGCCGCCAACGTGAGCGAAGACCACCCCGTGGTAGTATCGAAGTTTATCGAGCACGCCAAGGAAATCGACTTCGACGCCGTGGCACGTAATGGCGAAGTCATGGCTTATGCCATATCCGAGCACATCGAGTTTGCCGGTGTCCACTCTGGCGATGCCACTCTTCAGTTGCCACCACAAAAGCTGTATGTGGAGACTGTTCGCCGTATCAAGCGCGTCAGCCGCAAGATTGCGGCGGCATTGCATATCAATGGCCCATTCAACATCCAGTTCATGGCACGCGAGAACGACATACTCGTCATTGAGTGCAACCTCCGCAGCTCTCGTTCATTCCCATTCGTAAGCAAGGTGCTGAAGCTCAACTTCATTGAGCTTGCCACAAAGATAATGCTCGGCGTTCCTGTCGAGAAACCGGCCAAGAGCCTCTTCGACCTCGACTATGTTGGCATCAAGGCTTCGCAATTCTCATTCAACCGCTTGCAAAAGGCCGACCCTGTGCTCGGCGTGGACATGAGCTCCACTGGTGAGGTGGGATGCTTGGGCGACGACACCAACCAGGCTCTGCTCAAGGCTGAGCTTGCCGTTGGCCAGCGCATACCTAAACACACCGTGCTGCTCTCAACCGGAGGCGCCAAGCAAAAGGCAGAGATGCTCGATGCCGCAAAGTGCCTCGTGAATCATGGATATGAGCTGTTCGCGACCCCAGGCACCTCTCGCTATCTCTCTGAGAACGGTGTGGCCAACACACTTGTCTACTGGCCATCAGAGTCTGACAAGCAGCCGCAGGCCTTGCAAATGCTCCATGAGAAGAAGATCGACATGGTGGTCAACATTCCTAAGGATCTCACTGCTGGCGAGTTGACCAATGGCTACAAGATTCGTCGTGCGGCCATCGACCTCAACGTGCCATTGATTACCAATAGCCGCCTCGCCTCAGCATTCATCAATGCCTTCACCACGCTGTCGCTCGATGATATCGACATCAAGGCTTGGGGAGAGTATTGATAGAACATTACTACTATAAAATCATTACTTATATTGCTCGTTTTTCATGCGGGCAATATAATAATCAAATAAAGCCCATTGACAGATTCAGCTACATAGCTTAGTCTTGACAATGGGCTTATTTTTTACAAATAATTGCTAAGTAATCTCCTGTACGTTACCTTATTATACTTGTACGTTTGCTTATTAATATATGCACTCGCTCTATTTTAGAGCCCCACGTAGTATCTCACCCACTTTGGCTTTCTCGCTTTCAAAGTCGAAAAGGCGGTAGATGTCCGCGGAATTTTGAGGATCCACGATGCGAGAAGCCATAAGCCGAAGCACTTTCATCCTGTCATCGTCAAACGTGAACAGTCTCATCATGCGGGCAGTCTGGGCGCAAGAATACCAGCAACCAAGACTTGCCACCTCAATAAGGTCGAACTTCTCATTATCGAATGTGGCATTTCTCACCTTGTTATAAAACTTGGAAAACGATGCATCGTCAAGACAATAGGAATAACCGACATGCATACCGGAGTTGTATGCTGGTGGAACTGGCCTAACTGGCGGAGCAGGTTGAACAGGTTGGGGTGCAGGATGTTGACAATTGGAATTATTGCCATTATTTCTTTTCAACTCTTCAATATAAGTGTCGAGACCCACAACCCTACCACTGCGGTCAAACATCACATTGGTGTGTTTAATATCTCCCGTCAAAATGTTTTGGCTCTCATATTGCCACCTATCGCCGAAAGAGTCAAAACTCATCAACTTTGGATTACCAAGTATGGCCGTGACCTCTTCTTTTGTCATTCCCCGCTCCACGGTCTTCTTTACCTTTGCCGGCGCATCCACGCACACGGCAAGCATCATCATGCAAGAGACCGCAATAGTCATCATGCGTCTTTTCTTCATAAGCCTATACGTTTCTTGAAAGTTTACAGGCAAAATCTCGCCAATATGTTACCTTGTCAATGGACATAAAATATCTCTTAAAGTTTACGCAAAACTACAAAGATTATTTTGTTTGACCATATTTTTTTTCAAAAATGTGCGCAGGTTCAAACATTTCTTTGTAATTTTACAGTTGGATTAGGCTTATGCCTTTTCCAAGACATCATTGGTAAACAAAAAGCATTCGCTATTATTTCGCGTTCAGCCAAAAGCCTCGGAAACTTCTTGGAAATAACGTAACAAGGAATAATTGTGATAAGGCGTTCGGTATGGGATGCCTTAGACAACTTATATAATAGTAATGCATCACGCAATAGGCGTGGTGTATTCTTATTAAGTTGTCTGAGGTTTCCATTCCGAGGCTGCCTCATAGCTGAACGCAATAAGAGCATCACGCCCTTTTTGCGTCTTGGCGTGATTGATAGTTGTATGCAAATATTGTATCGTATAATTAACAATCATGCGTAATGGCAAACAAGAATCTTAATGCCGCTAAGATAGCAAAAACAGATGAGTTTTATACCCAACTCTCAGACATAGAGCGAGAACTTCAGCATTATTGGCAGCACTTTCGTGGCAAGGTGGTGCTCTGCAACTGTGACGACCCTTACGAAAGCAACTTCTTCAAATATTTCGCCCTTCGATTCAACCAGCTCGGATTGAAGAAACTCATCTGCACCTGCTATAATGGTTCTCCAGTAACAGGCAAGGAGCTAATGCTCCATTTCGACAACTATGACGATGACGAGCCGAAGAAGATTTCCTATAAGGTAGAGATAACTGAGGTTAAGGATGAGAATGGTGACGGGGCTGTCGATTTATCCGACGTGCAGTATCTCTTGAAAAACGACAAGAACGTATTGTCGATATTGAAGAGCGGTGACTTCCGTTCGCAGGAGTGCATAGAATTGCTCAAGCAAGCTGGTATCGTGGTAACCAATCCGCCTTTCTCCTTGTTCCGTGAATACATTGGACAATTGATGAAGTATGAGAAGAAGTTTATTATTGTTGGACACCAAAATGCCATTACCTATAAAGAAGTTTTTCCATTATTAAGAAACAACGAGGTGTGGCTTGGCTATGGTTTTAAAGGTGCTGCCGCACATTTCTTTTCTCCTTATGATGACGTAGCCTCTGCTGGTGACCATAAAGAAAATATGATTAGGGTTTCCGGAGTAAACTGGTTTACTAACTTGGAAATACCTAAGCGTAATGAAGAACTAGACTTGGTTTGCCGTTATTCAGAAGACGAGTATCCTAAATATGACAATTATGATGCTGTTAATGTTGGAAGAACCCAAGACATCCCTTGTGATTATGCAGGTTTTATGGGAGTTCCTATAACATTCATGGATAAGTATAATCCAAACCAATTTGAAATTATTTGGCAAGCCAGTGGCAATACACGGGCATCCGCCCCAAAAGATGTATTGCAAAGAATGGGCTACCATTCACATCCAGAAGATAGAGGGGGATGTGGAGTCGTTCATGGCAAACGTCAGTATAGTAGAATCATTATCCGCAACAAACACCCACAAACATCATGTTAAAAATCGAGCAAAGAGAAGTAACCGTAGGTGAGATAACCAAAGGTTACATCAATAATGAAGAGCAAGGCGTAAGAGGTTATAATGGGCTTCTTGATATTCGCCCACCATATCAGCGTGAGTTTATCTATAACGAGAAAGAGCAGCAAGCCGTAATAACGACGGTATTGAATGGCTATCCGCTCAATATCATGTATTGGGTGAAGCGAAGTGATGACGCGGAATGTCCATACGAGGTTATGGATGGCCAGCAACGTACGTTGTCGCTTTGTGAATATGTGGCAGGAAAGTTCTCTTACGATTTCAAGAACTTTTTCAATCAACCAGCTGATATACAGAAGAAAATACTCGACTATAAGTTGACAATATATGTTTGTGAGGGTGAAGCTTCGGAGAAGTTGGAGTGGTTTAAGACTATCAACATAGCAGGCAAGGCTCTGAATGAGCAGGAAATCAACAATGCTATCTATGCAGGCCCTTTCCTAAGTGACGCAAAGAAGCACTTTTCAAAGAAGAACTGTGGAGCATACCGACTGGGAAAAGATTTGGTGAATGGCTCACCAGACCGTCAAGACTTCTTGAAGAGGGCCTTGACATGGATGGCAGACCATGAGACACGCAATGACAAACCACAAACTATCGTGGGTTATATGGCACAGCATCAACACGACCATACAGCATTGCCACTATGGACATACTTCCAAAATGTATTAAATTGGGCTATATCCACCTTTAACATGAAAAGGCTCAAGAAAATCATGAAAGGCTTGGACTGGGCAAACCTCTATGACCTTTACCACGACAAGGATCTTGACATTCAGGCGATGGAGAAGCAAATCATCGACTTGATAGGCGATGACGAGATCCAAAAACCGCAAGGCATTATCCCTTACGTGCTGACCGGCGATGAGCATTATCTCGACCTGCGTGTCTTCTCCGACAAGGTAAAGATGGCCGTTTGGGAGAAGCAGAACCACAAGTGTGCCAT
Source organism: Prevotella sp. (assembly GCA_022769825.1). GTDB lineage: Bacteria > Bacteroidota > Bacteroidia > Bacteroidales > Bacteroidaceae > Prevotella. The sequence goes on from JALEJI010000022.1 coordinate 15,173, forward strand.
TTGCGGCAAGGAATTCGATTACGCATTCATGGAAGGTGACCACATCACACCTTGGCGAGAGGGTGGCAGAACCACCATTGACAACTGCCAAATGCTTTGCCGCGAGTGCAACCGCAGAAAGGGAAGCAAATAACCATCGCGAACGTCAATAAGGCATGCCATTCTTGGCACGCCCAAAACAATTAGCCTACACAAACAAGACACGCCTGCCCACATCGTGGTTTCAAGAGGCAGATGGAGCTAACTTCTTGTGCCTCACCATCCAGCGGTAGACCACCAGGCAGATGATGACCGAGAACAATGAGCCAAGCCATGTGGTGAAGCCCATCGGGTAGAGCGTGTCGGGATACATCTCCGAGGCGAGGTAGGCCAACGGTATCCTGACGAGGGCGACCGAAAGGAAGTTGTGGGCGAAAGAGATGATGGAATAACCGCAGGCCATAAACAATCCTGAGAAACAGAAATGGATGCCCGCGAAAAGGCAGTCGTAGATATATCCTTGCAGATAGGCCGCGCCCTTGCTCACCACCACGGCATCGTCGGTGAAGATGCCGACCGCCACCTCTGGATACAGCTCCCAAACGGCTATCATCAGCAGGGCGTAAGCACTGGTGATGGCCAGCGCGCAACGCAAGGTCTGGAACATGCGGTCCACCTTGCCGGCGCCAAAGTTTTGGGAACACACGGCTGATACGGTAGACAGCATGGCGGAAGGGACTATGAACACCAGGCCAATGAACTTCTCCACGATGCCCACTGCCCCGGCGTCGTAAACGCCACGCCCATTGGCTATCACCATGATGGCAAGGAACCCCAACTGGATAAAACCATCCTGCATGGCTATCGGGAAGCCTATGCTTAATATGTCCTTGACGGTTGACCTGCGCGGGCGGAAGTCTTCGCGACGCACGTCGAACACCTCGCGATGACGCCTGATGGCAATGAGCGACACCATGACGCTGAACGCCTGAGAGAGCGTGGTGGCAAGGGCGGCACCCAAAGGCCCCAAGCCCATATAGCCGATGAAGAGGAAATCGAGGATGATATTGACAACGCAAGCCACCGCCACGAAACACATCGGGCTCTTGGAGTCGCCCAAGCCCCTGAAGATGGAGGCTATGACATTGTAGGCCATGATGAAAGGTATGCCCATGAAGCAGACCGTAAGATAGCTTACCGTGCCGGCCACGGCCTCGGGAGGCGTGCCCACCCACCCCACTATGGCATGGCGAAAGCAAAGCAGCGCGCAGGCCAACACCACGCTCAACGACAAGAACATGGTGGCCGTGGTGCCGATGACCCTCGACGCACGCCGATAATCCTTAGCCCCTATAGCGTGAGCCGTGTTAACCGTGGTGCCCATGGCCAAGCCTATCACCACGCACGTGACGAAATACATCACCTGCGCACCGTTCGACACCGCCGTCGTGCTGTCCACGTCGCAATACATGCCTATCACGAAGAGGTCGGCAAGCCCGTAGAGTATCTGCAGGAAATAAGCCAATATATAAGGTAAGAGAAAGGTTGTTACGTTTCTCCAAACGCCGCCTTGCGTCAAGTCTTTTCTCATCATGCCGCTTTTATTCTTATGCCAACGATTAAATGTATCACAAAGTTACTACATTTCTACCTAAAAACAAACGCAACACGATTAAGGCGTAAAGGCAAAATATAAACGCGCACCAAATTCATAGTTGACTTGATAATAATATTTTACAAAAGGTCGTCTGAGAATCGATTTTTTTCAACCGAACCCTCTCTTCGTTCGAAATGACGCGATTATGGGCCGTTTTAGTAAACCATTGACTATCAATATGTTGCAATCCTATCTGTTTTTTGATGTCACAAAAGCACTAAAAAGGCGTCGCCGTTACGGTGTAATCGCGGTGCCGTTACGGTGCAATCGCGTCGCCGTTACGGTGCAATCGCGACGCGATAACGCCGTAACGGCAAAAAAGTTTTGCCAAAAACCGGCCGACAGCGTTGTCAAGAGGCCGAAGGCTACCCTTTTTCCGCTCTAAATGCACCTGTTCCGAAGTGTTAAATTTTGGCAATAATATTTTACATTTCTACGTGTGCCGTATTGCAGTTCTTGCCCTTTCCACGGTTGGGCCTTCATGTTGGGCATTTACAGCTTCCTTGTCTTCAAGAAGATTTAGCGGACTACTATTTTTTAATAATATTTCATGCCACAACATGTCAATTACCTAAAAATTGCCTATCTTTGCGCCATCTTATACAAAGATAAGCCTCGGCCTAGCCACAAGAGCCTTTACTTATATAAAAAAAGAAAACAACAGAAAAAACAACAAAATAAATGGGAAAAAAACTACGCACGGCTTCCATCTGCGTACAGGGAGGCTATGAGCCTAAAAATGGCGAACCAATCGAATTGCCAATCATCCAGAGCACGACGTTCAAGTATGACAACTCTGAGGAGATGGCAATGCTCTTCGACTTGAAGAAGGAAGGATATTTCTATTCCCGACTCCAGAACCCTACCAACGACGCCGTGGCAAAGAAGATTGCACAGCTGGAAGGTGGCGTGGGGGCCGTATTGACCAGCAGCGGCCAGGCCGCCAACTTCTACGCGGTGTTCAACATCTGCGAGGCTGGCGACCACATAGTGACATCAAACGAGATTTATGGCGGGACATTCAACCTCTTCGGCGTGACCTTGAAGAAGCTCGGCATAGAGTGTACATTCGTCAACCCCAACGATAGCGAGGAGGAAATACAGAAGGCTTTCCGCCCTAACACGAAAGTCGTGTTTGGAGAGACCATCAGCAACCCGGGATGCGCCGTGCTCGACATAGAGAAATTTGCTCGCATAGCCCACAATAACGGGGTTCCTCTCATAGTGGACAACACTTTCGCCACTCCTATCAACTGCCGCCCATTCGAATGGGGCGCCGACATCGTGACCCACTCCACCACAAAATACATGGATGGAACGGCCTCACAGGTTGGTGGCGTGGTAGTGGATAGCGGCAACTTCGACTGGATGGCCCACGCCGACAAGTTTCCTGGCCTCTGCACCCCAGACGAGAGCTACCATGGCTTGACCTACGTGAAGGCGTTTGGCAAGATGGGATACACCACCAAGCTTGTGGCACAACTGATGCGCGACCTCGGCAGCATTCCGGCACCGATGAACTCCTTCATCCTCAACCTCGGCTTGCAGAGCCTGCACCTGCGCATGCGTCAACACTGCGCCAACGCGCAGAAGATAGCGGAGTTTCTGCACGACGACCCACGTGTGGCCTGGGTCCGCTACGCTGGCTTGAAAGACGATGCCTATTACGACCTGGCACAGAAATACTTGCCAAACGGCACGTGCGGCGTCATCGCCTTCGGACTGAAGGGCGACCGTGACACTGCCATCAAGTTTATGGACTCACTCGACATGATCAACATCGTGACCCACGTGGCGGACGCACGCACCTGTGTACTCCATCCTGCCAGCCACACCCACCGACAGCTCAGCGACGAACAGCTGCGTGAGGCCGGTATCGCCCCAGACCTGATTCGCCTCTCCGTAGGTATCGAGGACGTGGAGGACATTCTCGACGACATCAAGCAGGCTTTGGACAAGATCTGAAACACCTCGCAAGCAAGGACATAAAACATGAAACCACCTGCACGGGCCGACTCTACAAGTCTCAACCCGTACAGGTGGTTTCATGTCTCGTGTTGTGCCTGTCGCCGCTACGCCTTGTTTGCCAATGGCGCAGCCTGTGTATAGACTCGGGCCCCAAGCTCCTTGTCGAGCATATAAAGACCATAGCCATTGTCCTTGATCATGCGCAGGTTATCGATAATGTTCTGCGCGTTTTCCTCTTCCTCCACCTGCTCGTCAACAAACCACTTGAGCATGCTCTGTGTGGCATAGTCGTTTTCCTGAGTGGTAAGGGCGAAGAGATTGTTGATGAGCGACGTGACCTTCTGCTCATGGGCCAAAGTTGCCTCAAACACATCCAAAGGATTATCCCATGCGGTGGGAACGGCGTCTATAGCCTTCAACTCCACATGACCGCCACGCTGGATGATATAGTTGAACAAGATCTTGGCGTGGTCTTGCTCCTCCTGGAACTGGACCTGAAACCAGTTGCCCATGCCTGGGTTGCCATTGGCATGACAATATGCTGCCATGGATAGATACAGGTATGCAGACCACATCTCCGCGTTAATCTGGGCGTTGATAGCCTCTTCCACTTTTTTGTTTAGCATTTCTTAAAACGTTTAGATAGTTAAACATGTTGACGTGCTTTTCAAGCACACCTCCAAATTACGGCTTTTATTTGAGACTATCAAATGATTTTTGCATTTTTAGCAAATAATCGCATCATTTAGACACTCGCCCCGACCTTTGGCGCGCCTAAGCTCGACCCGAAGACAAGGAAAAGCTAATTGACAAAGGCTTTATAAGCACATTGTAAGACCAGCAACACTATCAAGAAAAATAGTGGAAGATTAATCGCTCACTTCTCACGAGAAAAGTGTAATTTTGCAGCTCGTTATCAAGAATGTCTCTAAAACATGGATATAAACAAATCTTTGGAGGTAGATTGAAATCATGGAAAAAGATGAGAACGTTGTTCGGTTGCACGCAATCAACAAAGTGACTATCGAGGGAAGCTTAATCAATGTCTTCCTGCTGGTTTTCAAGTTCATTGCCGGCATATTAGGCGGTTCTGCCGCCATGATAGCCGACGCCTTGCACTCGCTAAGCGATTTCCTGTCAGACATCGTGATGCTTGTTTTTGTACGGTTGAGCAACAGGCCCAAAGACAAGGACCATGACTTCGGGCACGGCAAATACGAGACCCTCGCAACCGCGCTCATTGGCATCGCGCTGCTTTGCGTGGGTGCCATGATATGCATTGGCGGCCTGGAGAAGATCATTAAAGTGGTCAACGGAGCATCGCTGCCCTGCCCCGGCGTCATAGCCTTCGTTGCCGCCGTGGTCAGCATCCTGCTCAAGGAGTGGTGCTTCCAGTTCACGGCAAAAGTAGGCAAGAGATACAACTCGCAAGCGGTCATCGCCAACGCCTGGCACCACCGCTCCGACGCACTCTCGTCTGTCGGCACCGCCATCGGCACGGGCTCTGCCATACTCTTAGGCTCTAATTGGACCGTGCTCGACCCCTTGACCGCCGTCATCGTGAGCGGCTTCATCGTCGGAGAGGCGGTGAAACTGATAAGGCAGTCGTCGAGCGAACTATTGGAGGCAAGCCTGCCAGAAGATGTTGAGAAGCAGATTGTGGCCATAGCGCAAAAAGACAACGACATATACGAAGTGCACAACCTTCGCACACGCCGCATAGGCAACAACTTCGCCATAGAGATGCACGTAAGGATGCCAGGGAAAACGAACCTGTATGAGGCGCATGAGCACGCCACGAGAGTGGAGCATGCCATAAAGCAACAGTTCGGACCTGGGACGCACGTCATCATACACCTTGAGCCGTTGAAAGTCAACGGCAAATACGTCAATCCGGACGAGGCAGAGTGATTGTTATTCTTTTTTTCATGATTATGCCACTGTTTTTTGCCTCATTATCCTAAAAAGCAGTAACTTTGCATGAAAGAAAAAACACAAATGTTTATGAAACTGAACACTAAGCGCCGGTGGCACTGCATAAAAGGACAAGAACCCACCGACCTGGACAAGAAGATTATGGCATTCGAGTCGAAAGGCAAGCTCGTGCCAACACGCGACATGGTTCGCACGCCTGAGCAGATAGAGGGCATACGCATTGCCGGAAAGCTCAACACGGGTTGCCTCGACGCCGTAGAGGCCATGATAGGCCCCGGGATAAGCACGCAAGACATCGACGACGTGGTGATGCAGTATTGCAAGGATCACGACTGCAACCCGTCGTGCCTCAACTATGAAGGCTTCCCCAAGGCCGTATGCACCAGCATCAACGAGGTGGTGTGCCACGGCATTCCAAAGAAGGAAGACGTGTTGCAGCCGGGCGACATCGTGAACGTGGACATGACGCTCGACTACAATGGCTATTTCGGCGACGCATCGCGAATGTTCATCATCGGCGGAAATACCACTCCTGAAAAGGAAGAACTCGTGAAGGTCACCAAGGAATGTCTTGACCTTGGTGCCGAGGCCGCCAAGCCATGGGGATTTCTTGGCGACATAGGCCACGCCATACAGAAGCACGCCGAGAAACACGGCTACGGCGTGGTGCGCGACCTGTGCGGCCACGGCGTGGGCCTGGCCATGCACGAGGAGCCTGAGGTGTTGCACTATGGGCACAAGGGCACGGGAATGTTGCTCGTGCCGGGAATGACATTCACCATAGAGCCAATGATAAACATGGGATCATGGAAAGTGTTTATCGACGCTGATGACCCTTACGGATGGGAGGTGATAACAGCCGACGAAAAGCCTTCAGCTCAATGGGAGCACACGTTCCTCATGACCGAGCACGGAGTGGAAATACTTTCATACTAAGCAATAACGGAGCAAGAGCCTTATGCAAGACATATATATATTAGGAATAGAGAGCAGCTGCGACGACACGTCGGCTGCCGTGCTACGCAACGGCGTGTTGCTGAGCAATGTAACAGCGTCGCAAGAGGTGCATCGCGCCTATGGCGGCGTGGTGCCGGAACTCGCGAGCCGCGCCCACCAGCAAAACGTGGTGCCAGTGGTTGACCAGGCCATAAAGCGCGCCGGCATAACGAAAGAGCAACTGTCGGCCGTAGCCTTCACGCGAGGCCCAGGCTTGATGGGATCGCTGCTCGTAGGCGTGAGCTTCGCCAAGGGTTTCGCACGCAGCCTCGGGATACCACTGATAGACGTCAACCACTTGCAGGGCCACGTCATGGCGCACTTCATAAAGGAAAGCGACGACGACAACCACATGCCTCCCCAGCCCTTCATCTGCCTGCTTGTGTCGGGCGGCAACTCACAGATAGTGAAAGTGAACGCATACAACGACATGGAAGTGCTGGGGCAGACCATCGACGACGCGGCCGGCGAGGCAATAGACAAATGCTCAAAGGTCATGGGCCTGGGTTATCCTGGCGGCCCAATAATAGACAAGCTGGCGCGTAAGGGCAATCCTCTCGCTTATAAGTTCTCGGAACCCAACATACCGGGTTGCGACTATTCGTTCTCAGGTCTCAAGACCTCCTTCCTCTACAACCTGCGCAAGTGGGTGGCAGAAGACCCAGATTTCGTGGAGCACCACAAGGAAGACTTGGCCGCAAGCCTTGAACACACCATCGTGGACATTCTCATGAAGAAACTGCGCCAAGCGGTAAAGATGACGGGCATAAAGCACGTGGCGGTGGCTGGAGGCGTATCGGCAAACAACGGCCTGCGCAACTCCTTCCGCGAGCACGCCGCGAAATATGGTTGGACAATATACATACCCAAGTTCAGCTATACTACCGACAACGCGGCAATGATTGGCATAGTGGGCTACTATAAGTATCTCGACAAGGACTTTTGCTCAATAGACGCCCCTGCCTTCTCTAAAGTAACATTCAAGTAGAACATAAACCATTTTTCACATGGAGTTAGAAACCAAAGTCTTGAGCCAACAGATACAAGAGGCTCTCTATAATAACAACAAGACCCTCGGCACGGCGGAAAGCTGCACGGGTGGCGGCATAGCCGAAGCGATAGTGGCCGTTCCCGGAGCGTCGCAATACTTCAAGGGCGGCATCGTGAGCTATACCAACGAGATAAAGGAAAAGCTCCTTGGCGTTTCACACGAGGTGCTGGAAGAGCAAACTGCCGTGTGCGAGGAAGTGGCAATGGAAATGGTCAAGGGAGCATGCGATGCCTTGGGCGTAGACTATGCCATATCGGCCACGGGCGTGGCAGGCCCCACGGGAGGTACGCCAGAGATTCCAACCGGGACGATTTGGCTCGGCTATGGCTCGAAGGACGATGTGCGCACATTCTGTCTCACAGAAGACTATGGGCGAGGCGTAAATCTCAACATAGCAGTCAAAAAAGCCCTCAATTTGTTCATTGAATACCTCAATGAGCAAGAAAAACAGTAAAAAAGTTTAAATACAAACATTTTATCTCGCTTTGCTTTGCTATTTTGGAGATATTTTGTAATTTTGCACTCTGTTTGGAATAAGTAGTTAAAATCGCATCAAAAACAAAGAATAGCAATGTCTAAGATTTGTCAGATAACAGGCAAGAAGGCACAGATTGGTTGCAATGTGTCTCACTCAAAGCATCGCACAAAGCGCAGCTTTGACGTTAACCTCTTCAGCAAGAAGTTCTTCTATGTAGAGGAGAATTGCTGGATTTCCTTGAAGATTAGCGCCGCTGGTCTTCGTCTTATCAACAAAGTCGGTCTTGACGCTGCCCTGAAGCAAGCCGTTGCAAAGGGTTACTGCGACTGGAAAGACATTAAAGTAATAGGAGACTAATAACGATGGCAAAGAAAGCTAAGGGCAACAGAGTGCAGGTGATACTCGAGTGCACAGAGATGAAGAACTCAGGTCTGCCTGGCACAAGCCGCTACATTACGACAAAGAATCGTAAGAACACTCCTGAGCGTCTCGAGCTCATGAAGTACAACCCCATCCTTAAAAAGATGACTCTCCACAAGGAGATTAAGTAATCCCGACTATTAAGTCATTAATATTATAATAACTAACAGACTATGGCAAAGAAAGCTGTCGCTACCCTTCACGAAGGTAGCACTGATGGTCGCGCATATTCAAAGGTCATCAAGATGGTGAAGAGCCCTAAGACCGGTGCTTACGTCTTCGACGAGCAGATGGTTCCTAACGAGGCTGTGAAAGACTTTTTCAAATAATATTTATTTGTAGAAATATCAAAGGACGGTACATATTCTGAGATGTACCGTCCTTTTTGTTTTAAGTCTCATCAAGAGGCAAAAGCATCCAAAGGAATCTTCACTGGAACACGCGCGTTATGAAGGCACGCAAGCAACGACGCCATGTCAACCACTCATGCCCTGTGCCGTGAGAGGTGAAGCGATCGTAGCGTATGCCTGCCTCGTCGAGGGTCTTGGTGAGTTTTGGCACGCCGATACTCTCTTCCGTGCCGCAACCAATGAAGAAGTATTTAAGTGCCGTGTTGACCTTGTCCTTGTCCTTTAACACGCCACCATAGTTCTTGTTGGCATCAAGGCCATACACCGCTCCACTGAAAAGGCCAAGCCAGGCGAACTTGTCGAGATGCGGGAACACTATGTCCGCAGCCTGATGCCCACCCCACGACAATCCGGCCATGGCTCGCGACTCGCGGTCGGTCTTGGTGCGGAAGGTCTTGTCTATCATGGGTATGAGGTCGTTGAGCATCACGGGATAAAAAGATTTGCCATAGGGGCTCTCTTCCACGTTGCGGCTTAGGCCCTCTTTCCTGGGGATATTGATGTCGCCACTCTCCATCACCACAATCATGGGTACGGCCTTGCCAGAGGCTATCATGTTGTCCATGATGTTCTGCATGCGTCCTTGCTTGGTCCAGCCACGTCCATCCTCACCCATACCATGCTGCAGATACAACACGGGATAGCGTTTCTTCACATTAGTTTCATACTCGGCAGGCGTATAGACCACGGCCTCTCTCCAGGCTTGGGAAGATTCCGAATAATACTGCACACGGCGCACTTGGCCATGATTCACGTCGCGATGTGGACGATAATAGTCGCCCTCCTCTCCTTCCGGCACTTCCAGTCCGCTGGCAAGCCTGCTATAACCGAAAAATGTTTCCGTGCCTGGGTCAGTCACCCTCACGCTGTCTATGTCCAAGAAATAGTAATGAAAACCAACCACGAGAGGGTCTGTCGTCACGCTCCAACTGCCATTGGCGTCTCGTGTCATGGGATAGGTCTTGCCAGCCACCATGGCTTTCACGTCAGAAGCCTTGGGCGCGTCAATTTTTATGGTGGCGCGTCGCTCACTATCTATCATGGGATATTGCGCCGAAGGCACGTTCCATTCTGACCGCGTTTGGGAAAGAACGTTCACAGGAGCTGCCATGGTAACGGCCAATGCCGCAATGGCTAATTTTTTGTTCGTTTTTAACATGGTTTTGATTTTTAATTATCAGTTTCAAAATTAGGCATTTCCTTGATTACCTCCAAATATATTGTCAATTATTTTTTTCAGTCCTTTCAATTTACATTAATCAATGAATCTGGCAAACAACACTTAAAAAGTTTGCACAGAATATAGTTGTTATATTTTAACCCAAATCGGTCATTAGAAAAAGCTTCTTGTCATTTTCTAATGACCGCCATTAGAAAAACAGCTTTGTATATGCTTGATTCATAAATATTTACTAACTTTACCACGAAAAAAAGAATATACTCCGATGCGAAACTGTGACATAAAGTT
>JALEJI010000016.1 GCA_022769825.1 Prevotella sp.
GCCATCTTGATGATTTGGTTCCTTTCGCGGCTCAATCATAGTGGGGATGACAGTCCTAGGACTAATGCCCGTAATAATGATGCGGTGTCATCTGAACCGAACGATGCACAACGTGCGTCCGCTCTTTTGAAAGATTTAGAAGACTCTGAGAAGCCTATAAATACGACATGCGTTGAAGTCAATGAGCAGAACGAAAAAGAACAAGAAGAAAAATCATCAGAAGTAGAAGGGGAGGCTAACGAGTTTCCTCGTTCTGTTGATTGGAACTTCAAATATTCTTTCTTGCGAGGGGAGGCGGAATACCGTCATCAGCCAAGACGGATGGAGAGGTTCGCTTTTGGAGACAAAGTCAGGTTAGGAGAAGTTGTTGATTTCCTCATGGGATATGACATGTCCAAAAGCCTCACAGGATTGTCAATATGCTGTACTAACATCATTGGAAGTGTTGAGGAAACTCGTTTTGTCAAAGGCAATGATGAGATATGCAACTATGACCTTTTGTCGTCTGTCACATATTTTAATGATGAAGGGGAACTGTTGCCATTGACAGGTGAGAATGTGACCCTTAGCCTAACTCGCAACGATGGCTTGCCGATTGTTCTTTTTGTCCGCAACCATCAGATGACACCGGATGTACTTTATTTGCGTGTCTACAGCATGGTGGGCAGGACCAACGCCAATGATGATAAGCATACTTGGCAGAGCAGAAATCTTGCCGCACTAAATTCTACATTGTTGTGCTGTCGCGCCAGTTCAAATAATTTAGACGATTGGTGGCACTTCTATCAAGACATGGAGAATAGAACTATTGACAGTTTACAGCATGGTAAGCCATTGAAAGGCTTGCAGTATGCTGTTTGTGAAGGTATGTTTGGTCGAGTAAAAGCGAGTGACTATATTGAGTGCGGTGATGCGCTGCGTAGGCAGTCAAAATATTATGATGCGCAGAGACAATACGAGCGGGCGATACATGCCTTGGATAACCCTTCAGAGAACTTTAAACATGGAGACTCCTATGGTGCCATTAATTTTAGAATGGCACGTTGCCTTGTATCTTCTACTCACGACAAACCTCGAGCCTTCCATTTTATGGACATAGCTTATTTTTTCAATTCTACAATCCTATTCCATTACCTGGGGGTATCTGCCGATCTCGCAGATTATCGGACAAAGTCTTTGCTGGAACAAAACAGAGACAAGTTGGAAGAAGTCGAAACTAAAATAATAGAGACTATTTATCAGAGTTCATTGGATAAGTATCGCAAGAATATAGCAGAAGATACCACGTATGTAACCCTTGGATTCGTACTTCAACACCTATTGAGGGTCAACTCTTACAATATTATAAGTATGTGTGTATGTCGTAAAGGCAATGACGGATACACATACGATGACGTATATAATCGTGATAAACTATGGAGATATAAATTTCAGGACCTGCTGCATGACGGCAATACTGTGGTACTTAGATATTCAAGGGCTTGCTACCAATGTGGCGATATGGATAACGACAAATCAGATCACTGCCACGATAATTCAATCATCATACAAGTAAACGCGATAGAAGATTCCGATTTGTTTCGCATAGATGTTGCTGTTCCGGGCTTCCTGCATGATCCTAACATAATATCGGAACGCTATGGAAAGTTCTCTGACTATAAATCTTTCGTTATCTCCTCTAAGCCGCACGAGTATGATTTCTCCAAGCCTGTTGAAGAGATAATGGCCGAGGTGGGTAGCCTTTATAATAAGGAAAGGACTCATGCTGTTGAGTCAATGTTGGGCTTGTATCATGTTTACCTTTCGTTACTCGTTAATTTTGACAACCTCTCTGATGACAGGAAATTCATGTGTCTGGATGCCGCGGCAAAGATTGGCTCTTGTTATATGGAGCTTGATTTGCCGGAGGTCGCCAATTATTTCCTTGATGTTGGTTATGGGTCTTGTGATCTGAACAACATGATGGAATACATCAATTGCCTTGTCGGAACAAAGGATGCAAGAGCCATGTCTATTGTTGATAAAAAGCTCCTAATGCAGATTGATGCACCAGATCAAATAAAGAGCGCATGGCGTGCATTCCTGAAGCGACGGAAGGCATATATACTTATTGACTGTGGACAGGTTGCTGAGGCCAAGGAGTTCTTGACGACGCTGTTAGACGACCCATTGTGCAGAGACTACGCAAAGCGTGAGCTCTGTTGGCTGTCTATGAAGGAAAAGAATCAATAGGTAAGTACCGTTGACATCTTCCGTAACGTGCTCGGTACGTTCTTTAAGGGCAAGAAAAATAGGAAAAACTTAGGCAAGATGGATCGATAGCCATCAACAAAGGAGACAAAGGAGTACTCCCACACTAATATCACAAAAGGTGTTAGTGTGGGAGTACTCTCGTTTTTCGGACACGGAATGTTCCAATAACATCCAACGAAAACTGTATTTCATCACCCAAGGGATGCATTTCATCCAGTACCAGGTTTTCTGCTTGTCGGTCATGAGTTTTATGACTAATTTTGCGAGCAGAAAATAAAAACAGAAAGCTATGACAAGAAAAAAGAAAACGATTATTGGATGCTGCGTGGGACTGCTGTTGGTGATAGTCGCATGTGCTGTTGCTAATAGGTGGCTCCTTCAGGGTGAGGATGGCTATGTGGTGAAAAACTATATAGCCCGGCGCTGTTGGCACAAAAATGTAGGGCAGTTTGCACAGAAATTCGGCTTTCCCTATTTTGCTACACAGATGTCGTGCCACCAGAAAGAAGCTATGTCAACAGATGCAGACACACTCTGCCCTTGTCCCGAAGCAACGATATTATTGCAGCCATACGATGACTTTACTCAAAAGGAAGCCTATCAGTTAGAGAACGAGTTGGCGAAGCATTTCGACGATATTCTTTATGGGACATGGACTTTCAAAGTGTTGCCCACAAAGAAAATGTCTTCACAATGGTATTACAAACCACGAAACCGTTATCGTGCCGACAAGATTATTGGTTCACTAGAGCATGATGTCAGCAGGAATGCTCGAGACACAGTAATAATTGCTCTGACCCATCACGACATTTCAACTTCTATTCACGGACAGAAAGACTATGGTGTTATGGGGCTGAGCCACAGGCCAGGTCATGCTTGCGTTGTTTCTACATTCAGATTGAAAAAGCATAGTCAACTATGGAAACTCGTAATCCATGAGTTCATCCATGCCTTCTTTGGCTATCCTCACTGTCCGAAGGATAATACGCATTGTATTATGCAAGATGCCCATGGCAAGAATACTTTTGATAAGAAGAATAATCTGTGTGACTATTGTAAGCAGCACATCGGATAGTTTTTAGAACATAAAATATCAAGCACATCCATGAATTATCGGAAATTATGTTTATCTTTGTCGGCATAAAACCATATTAATGTCAAAGCCGATAATCATACAGAACACCACGCAGGACTTGCTCCGGCTGTCGCCCGACGAGATAATGTATATCCAGTCGGACGGCAACTACTGCCAGCTGTGGCTTTACGGGCGGGAAGAACCGGTGCAACTGTGGATAAGTTTGAAGGCTGTCTCCGGATTGATAGATGTGCAGATGCGTGGTCTGCCACCGATGTTCGTCCGTATAGGCAAACAACACGTGCTGAACATCAGCTATATACACCGCATAGACACGAAGAAAGACAAGCTAACGTTATGGCGCAAGGGCATGGACATGCCGATTGTCCTTGACGGAATTTCTCACAAGGCTTTGTCAGCATTGGCTGATGGGCTGTTAAACGACAAGTAAGATGCAATTCAACGACGACGACATACAGTTTTTAGGAGGAACCGCACCACAGCCGACTATAAGAAAAGGTGAAGATATGACTCCTTCTCTTGCCAACAAGAAAAAGTTTTTCAGTTGGCAGAGAGCAGCTCTTGCTGTCATCATCCTGCTCCTGCTTGCCATCTGTGCGTGGTTGGGGTGGGGCTACTACCAGCACCATCGATGGGCGGTCAATTTTGAATACCCGGTGTCAAGGTCGAGTGTGCAGATAATAACCGACCTCAACAAGACTGGGCAAATTAAAGGCGACAGTGTTCATGTCTTTACCGCTGATTCTATTGACGGGGTGACAATGCGTTTCTACAATCTCGCCGGGTTGAAAGCATCCATGTCACGGGAAATGCCTGCCGACAGCGATTCATCCGTCGTGTTGGTGACTCAAGGTTGGGACTATTACTTCGATGATGCCAAACAGTATCATTTCCTCGGCGACTTCGTTTACAATGGAAAATCGCTGGCGCGTGGCACCGGCAAGGCTGGACTCGTGGCCTTTACTAAAAATGGCTGGCAGATGGGAATCAGTCAGGAAGACTCTGTGCGCGACTATGTCCTCGACCAGGGTGGCAGCATATTCCGTCAGTTCGCGCTAGTCTCAGCCGGACAAATCTGTCTGAAGCAGTTTGCCTTGAAGGGAAAGGTTCACCGCCGTGCCTTGGCTCGCAAGCCCGGAGACGTTACAGCATATTATGTGGAGACTGTCAATAAGGAGTCATTGTACGACTTTGCCGAAGCCCTTGCCGACTATGGCTTCATTGATGCTGTTTATCTCACTGGAGCTGATGGTACAGAGCCTGTATATCGTGATGCAGATGGCATTCTTCATGGAGACCTAAATGTGTGGACGCGTAAAAGCAATCTGCTTGTTTTCAGAAAATGAAAAAAATGGAATAAAAAGAAATAGCTTATGTTGAGGGATGTAGTCATTGACATCATAGATATAGACTTTTCGAATCCGTTTGAGAGGTCTTGTTACTCTATTCTTATCTTATGTAAAGGTGATTACAAGTTGCACTTTTTCTTTAGTTGCTATAATAGATAGATGGACGTGCTTGTATTTCTAATAGTTGTTGCTCTAATCTGGCTCTTGGTTTGGCTCATTTATCGTATTATCTTGACAAAAAGTGAAAATGCCAAATTTCAATGGGTCAGATTATGTATATGGTTGCCCTTGCATGAATGGAATTTGTTATGGAGATACCTTCTTGCAAATGAATCCATTGATCCTTATAGTTTATCGGTAATGACATATTCTTGGATTGAGAGGAGAATGTTTATGGCTGGATGGTTTGACTATATAGCTAAGGAACAAAATCCTATACTGAATAGCTTTCTATCACTTTCTTATGAATCAGGACTATTGGTAGACAATATCAAAGTGTTAGGTCCAGCTAATTGCTCATGTGATGTCATATATAATAATGAAAGTATCACATTAGAAGAATACGAGGATTATTTTGTAGTCAAGTCATATGTAACGTCTTCCCTACCAATAATTGTTCCTAACTTTCTAAAATTAATGCAGTCTATTCTTGCTAATAAATATCATGATTTCCAATTTCAGACTATAGAATCTGATAGCAGTCGAAAACAAACGATTCTGTTTAACAAACGAATTGCAAAAGAAGATTCCTATAAATTATCACATTGGCAAACAAGATACAATTTGTTAGATGTATTATCTTCCTTTGCTCCAGTTAGAGAAGATTGTGTACGCATATTCAACATGCGTGCTGCTGCGTTAAACGGATCAAGTAATAAAAGTTCAAATAGCAAGAACTTACTTGAGTGTATGCATAGAATTGTGGAGGATGATGTGGACATATAAAAGAATTTGGCGTATCCTAAGGGAAACGCGTATATAGAAATTATATAAAAACAGAATAGCTTATGTTAGGTGCAATTATTGGTGACGTGGTGGGCTCCGTGTATGAGTTCAACAACACAAAGGATTATTACTTTCATCTGCTGACACCGCGCAGCAAGTTTACCGATGACACGGTGATGACGCTTGCCGTGGCGAAATGGCTGACGGAAGATAAGACGCACAGTCACGAATACCTCGTGCAGTGTATGCGTGAGCTTGGACTGAAATACCCTTGGGCAGGATATGGCGGCAGTTTCAAACGGTGGCTCATAGAGTGTGAGCCGAAGCCATACAACAGCTGGGGCAACGGCAGCGGTATGCGGGTCAGTCCTGTGGGCTTCTATGCAAAGAGTCTGGATGAGGCTCTGGACCTCGCCAAGATCTCCGCAGAGGTGACGCACAACCACCCCGAGGGCATCAAGGGCGCACAGGCCATTGCTGCCGCAGTGTTCCTCACAAAGCAGGGGAAGTCGAAGGAAGAACTTCGTGAGTATTTAGAGACGGCATTCGGATATGACCTCCACCGTACCATCGACGGGATACGCCCCGAATACACCTACGACGTGTCGTGCATGGGCAGCACGCCAGAGGCCATCATCGCCTATCTCGACAGCCACGACTTCGAGAGCGCTATCCGTAACGCGGTGTCTATCGGTGGCGACAGCGACACCATTGGTGCCATGGCAGGTGCTGTCGCTCAGGCAGTCTATGAGATGCCAAAAGCACTCGCTGGGTACTGCTACGGTCTGCTGACTCCTACGCTTCGTCATATCCTCGACGATTTTGAAAGGACGATTGATAACACTACTGAAGATCCTTTCAACCTCCAACGGTTCCTTGAAATGCAGCAGTCCGATTACGCCACGGCCTTGCAGGAGATGAAAGATGGTGAGAAGCGGAGCCACTGGATATGGTATATCTTCCCACAGTTGCGTGGACTCGGCCACAGTTCCTACTCGTGGATATATGGACTTGCCGATGTTGAGGAGGCGAAGGCGTATCTCTCGCATCCCGTGCTCGGAGTCCGTCTGCGTGAAGTGACGCAAGCGGTGTTGACTCATCATGGCAAGGATATTGTCGCCGTCATGGGCAGTCCTATCGATGCACACAAGTTGCGCTCCTCAATGACCCTCTTCGATGCGGTCTCACCCAACGATGTCTTTCGTGATGTGCTCAACGCATTCTATGATGGCAAGGAAGATAGGAGGAGTTTAGGTGTCATCCGCAAGATGGAGCGATAGACTACGCCAAAGAAGGCTCACAAACTAACACGGTCTACTTTGTTAGTTTGTGAGTCTTCTTGCTTTTACTCGTGTCTTGTTTGTTCCATTATTAATAATGTCTGGAGTTTGCTTTCTGAAATCCTTGTTTTCCCATTGTTTTCCCGTTTCGGATTTCTGACGGATTTGTGTCTGTTGTGATGGGACACGATACTTGGTGATTTTGTGGAATGGGAGGAAATCAATGTGATATTTCGTGGTGTATCATGCTGTTTTCAAATGAGTTATGTTTTCCCATTGTTTTCCCGATAAAAGAAAAAGGAGTTACGAAATCTTCGTAACTCCTTGATTTTCAGTGTAGCGGGGGTGGGACCCGAACCCACGACCTCCGGATTATGAATCCGACGCTCTAACCAGCTGAGCTATCCCGCCGTGCTATTTCTTTTTAGCGATTGCAAAGGTACTGCTTTTCTTTTGTTCCACCAAGAAAAAGTAATGTTTTTTTTCAATTTTCTGCACATTTGTGCTTTCCCGCCCTTGTTTTGCCATTCAAGATGCCCATTCTGCGGATGAGCAGGTGCTGCATTAGACCTCGTGATGCCAGATAGACGATGAAAGCAAGCCAAAGCAAATGGTTGACCATGACAGGATGGCTTTCGGGCATCTTGCACATAAAAGTAACGCCCAAGATGAGGAAAAACGCGATGGATGACGCGAAGCTTGACAGCAACATGCCGCTGGTGGCGGTGATACCTATGAAAATGCCATCGTAGACGAAGGCGGCAAAGCCAGCTATGGGCAGAAGCCATACCCACATCTCATAATCCACGACAGCCATCCTTACGGCAATGTCGTCGGTAAGCAAACCTACAAGCGCACCGCCACCAAAGACATAGGCAACGGTGAAGACGAGCGACAGCGACAGGCCCCAACGCAAAAGAAGCCTGTTGAGCACCTCGCCAAGCCCCTGGGTGTCGCGGGCACCGAAACACTTACCGCTGAGCGCCTCGCCGGCAAAGGCAAAGCCATCCATGACGTAAGAGAAAAGGGTGAAGAACGTCATAAGCAGCGTGTTGACGGCAAGCATCATGTCGCCTTGGCGTGCTCCCATTGACGTGAAGGCAAAGTTGACGGAGACGAGACAAATCGTTCGCAGGAAGATGTCGCGGTCGGTATGGAAAAACACGCGCCACGAATAATTGCTTGTCGGTGCGCCTGGGCCATCGGCAAACATTTTATTCACCCCGCGCGTCTTTCCACGCAAGAGCGCCAGCGAAAGCAGGGCTCCGCTCCATTGCGCGACGAGCGTGCCGAGGGCAATGCCTTCTATCCTCATGCCAAAGGCGAAGACGAAGAGCATGGAGGCGAGGATGTTGACCACGTTCTGGAATATGGCGACAAACATCGGCACGCGCGTGTCTTGCATGCCAATGTAC
Source organism: Prevotella sp. (assembly GCA_022769825.1). GTDB lineage: Bacteria > Bacteroidota > Bacteroidia > Bacteroidales > Bacteroidaceae > Prevotella. The sequence continues at coordinate 8,339 of JALEJI010000016.1, forward strand.
CAGCCGTTGAGGCTGTATAGCGACAGCATGGCAGGCGCGCCCCAAATGACGATGTTGAAGTAAGTCGTGGCAAGCGACCATACGTCGGCAGATGGGTGAATCATGGCAAGCGCCACCTCGCGGATGGGCCACTGGAAGATCAGGAAGGCTGTGGCTATGATAAGCGATAGCGACAGCGACCGACGCAAGAGCAACCTGACACCTCGCGCGTCGCGAGCGCCAAAGGCTTGTCCCGTCATGCCGCTCGTGCCCATGCGGAGAAACCCCATGAGCCAATATATGACATTGAAAATCATTGACCCCACGGAGATTGCGGCTATATAGCATGCCGGGCCTATGTGCCCACCTATGGCAAGGTCGACAAGGCCAAGCAAGGGCACGGTGATGTTGCTCACTATCGACGGCAGCGCGAGGTGAAGGATGTCTTTATCAATGGGCTTCATTGTCTTAAAAAAATATCATTTCGAAAGGCAAAGGTAAGCAAAGAATTTGTAATTTTGCGGTCAAATTATCATAATATAATGCGCCTTAGTTTATCTAAACTCAAAATTGTTGTCATTGCCGCCCTTTTGCTTCTCGCTGGCCTTGCTTGGCTCGTGCTGCGCGCCTTCCCGGTCTCCGAGGTTGGGCTTCGCCGCTCGGCGTGCCTTATTGATGGACGCGTCTGCGTGTGCTTGGTCAGCGGGAAAGACACCGTTGAACTTATGGCCGACTCCGTGCACCAGGAAGGTGTCTGGATTAATCGGCATTGGTGGTGGCCGAGTTGCGATGGCAGGGTGCTGACCGTGGGCCAGACATCCGACGTGAAGCCCATGAACCTCTCCGCCATCTGCGACTCCATCGAAAGCTTGCTCCATCGCAAGGAAACTGAACGCAAGGAGCTGAAATACTACCTCCGCTCACATGGCATCATCGATGAGGGCTACACGCAAATAGCGGCCTACGCGACACGGCAAGGCAAGATGACCGACTCGCTGAGGCGAAAGCTCACCGTGCTTCAAAAGATAAGCCGTAAAGACGGCACGGGAAAAAAATCCAAAGGCAAGGCTCCTCGGTTCGTGCTGAGGGGCAAGTATGTTGTAAGCTGGTATAATAGCAACAACGAGTTGCACCATGTGGAGTGTGAGCCTGTGGTAAGCCAGCTCACCGGCAAGGCGTTTCCGCTCATCCTGCACACGCGGCGCTCGTTCAAGCCGTGGGGCGTGTATGCCGTGCGCAACGTGCCTTGGGGTGCGGCCCGGCACCGCAAGATAGTGACCGTGAGGATTGTTCCTGCCGAGCGAAGGTTGCCTTACCACTCCATCATCGTGACGGGCAACTATTGGCAGGGCCACGATCACGACATTCCGGAATTGTTTGCCGTGGAGGGCGCGCCTGTGTTTACCAAGCATGGACGCTTCATCGGCATAATACGCGGGAAGGAGGTGATGCAATGACAATGTGGAGCATATACATTAAGATGAGTAGGGCAAGGCTAATCTTGATAAGCGCGATGTCGATTATCATGTTTGCCTCTTGCACGATAAACACGAATGAGATAAAAACCATCAGCAGCGGTGGCACCGTTTACCGTGGGCAGACGCACAACGGCAAACGCGAGGGTCTTGGTATGCTCTACCAAGGTGACAGCGTGCTCTACAGCGGCATGTGGCACAACGGCATGAGGCAAGGCCGTGGCACGGTAAGAGACCACGACGGCAAACTCATAGACGGTGTATGGGACCACGACACTCTCGTTACGGCAACCCGTCGCGACTCAACGGGTGTCTACGACGGCGAGATGGACGAGAAGTTTCGCGCCAATGGCTATGGCAAGTTCATCGATAGCCAGAACACATATTATGAAGGACAATGGAAAGATGGCAAGCGCACGGGATTCGGCTTCTCGTCGCAACATAGATATTTCCGCGTCGGCGAATGGCTTCACGACGTGTACAAGGGCGAACGCCTCAACTACACCTCGGAGCGTGTCTATGGCATCGACTTGTCAAAATACCAGCACATACACGGCAAGAAGCTCCACACCATCGACTGGGACCGGTTGCGCATCACTCATCTTGGGTCGTTGTCGAAAAAGAACGTCAGTGGAAACATCGACTTCAAGGTGTCGTTCATCTTCATAAAGTCTACCGAGGGCGCGTCGCTGATGAACCCTTACTACAACGCCGACTACGCGGCCGCCCGAAAGCGTGGCTACCCGGTAGGCACATACCACTATTTCACTCATCGCACCTCTGGCGCGCAGCAAGCATGGTATTTCCTGTCGCACAGCCACTTCAAGAAAGGCGACTTGCCTCCCGTGCTCGACCTCGAACCGTTGCCGTCGCAAGTGAAGAAGATGGGCGGCGCGGTCAATATGTGGAAACGCGTGAGGAATTGGTTGCAGATTGTGGAGAAAAAGACGGGCATGCGGCCAATACTCTATGTCAGTCAGACCTTCGTGAACCGCTGGCTCGACGCAGCCCCGGACATCAAGCGCGACTATCCCGTGTGGATAGCCCGATATGGCGACTACAAGCCCGACATCAAGTTGTGGATTTGGCAACTCGCGCCCGACGGCAAGGTGAGGGGCATTGCCGGACACACAGACATAAACGTGTTTAATGGCTACCGCAATGAGTTTAAGCACTGGCTGTCGACGGTGTCAAAAAAGTAA
>JALEJI010000075.1 GCA_022769825.1 Prevotella sp.
GGCTTACGACGGTTCGGAGACACTGTATGACAACATAGGCAACTTCTTCCGCACAGGCACCGTACTCGACAACAACGTCAGCATATCGGGCGGCTCGAAGAACCAGAGCTTCTTCCTATCACTGTCCAACTACGACCAGCAAGGCATAGTGCGTAAGACTGGCTACAACAAGACCACCGTGCGCTTCAATGGTGAGCAGAAGTTTGGCAAGTTGACCGTCAGCGCCAACGTGACCTACTCGCTCTCAAAGACCGACAAGACCCTTACCTCCGGCGGATTGTGGGGCAGTGGCGGCACCGGCACCATGACGGCCCTTTACGGTTGGCCTCTGCAAGAAGACATGTCGCATTACCTCAACGAGGACGGCACCAAATACCGCCTGTTTGACGGCGTGTGGGAGCTGGCCAGCGACAAGGAAAACCCCTACTGGATAATAAACAAGGACAAGATGTATGACAAGACCCACCGCTTCACCGGTGCCTTGTCGGCAAACTTCAAGATAACCAACTGGTGGGATGTCACCGCGCGTTTCGGCTACGACAACTACACCACAGATGCATATACCTACATCGCACCAGGTTCAGTGGTCAAGGAACTTTACCAGAACGGCCGTCTCTCCAAGAGCGACTACCGCTATGAGTATTGGTCTACCAACGTGATGACGAACCTGCACAAGACCTTCGGCGATTTCGACCTCGGCCTCATGCTTGGCACCACCGCAGAGAGCACCGAGCGCCTCAACCAGACCCACTGGGGCTACAACTTCGTGACTCCCGGAACCGTCAGCTTTACCAACATCGCCGACGGCAACAAGTTCTTCAACGACGCCACCACACAGAAACGTCTGGTAGGTGTCTATGGCGAGGCGCGCGCCTCTTACAAGAGCCTCGCTTACCTCACGTTCACGGGCCGTAACGACTGGTCGTCAACACTTCCTCTCGACAACCGCTCTTATTTCTATTCCTCAGTGAGCGGCGCATTGGTGTTCACCGAGCTGCTTCCCAAGAACGACATTCTCTCTTTCGGAAAGGTGCGCGCCAGCTGGGCACAGGTTGGTAAGGACGCTGACCCGTACGCTACGCTGACCTATCTTGAGAAGCCCATCAACTACGGCGGCTTCACTGGCGTGGGCAACGTGTACACAAAGGGCAACAGCATCTTGAAGCCTGAGATCCAGACAGCGTGGGAGATTGGCGCTGAGCTGCGTTTCCTGAAGGGACGCTTGGGCGTTGACTGGACTTATTATCACAGCTCCACCAAGAACCAGATAGCACAGCCTCGCTTGTCTAACGCTGGCGGATACATCTTCATGTCAATCAACTCCGGCTCAGTTATCAACAAGGGTATGGAGGTGAGCATCACGGGCAAGCCTTTCGATGGCAAGGACTTCAAGTGGGAGTCTACCCTCAACTTCTCTTACAACAAGGGCCGCCTTGGCGAGTTCCTCGATGGCGTAGGCATGTTCTACCCCACCGACGCGCAGTTCGGCAGCGTGAAGTCGGCATCAGTGCCTAACGGCGGCTACTTCATGGCTCTCGTGGGCACTCGCTTCGAGACACAGCACGACGAGAACGGCGAGGAGATTAAGGGTGGCAAGTATCTCATCGACCCTGCCACTGGTCTCTACAAGGTACACAGCGGACAAAACGACGTTGTGGGCAACCGCGAGCCTAAGCTCATAGGCGGATGGAACAACACCTTCACCTACAAGAACCTCTCGCTCGACTTCCTGCTCGACTTCCGCCTTGGCGGCGACGTGTTCAACGGCACCGAGCAGTTCATGGTCGGCAACGGCTTGAGCAAGCTCACCACTCAGAACAACCGCCAGAGCGTCACCGTGGACGGCATTAACGCTAACACGGGCGAGGCTTACACGCAGACCTACGAGGCCGGCAAGACTTACACATTCGGCAAGACCACTTATTCGGGCGAGGCCATGATACAGAAGTATTGGGACAACTACGCCGACAACTCTTACAACTTCATACAGAGCGTCAACTGGCTGAAACTGCGCTCGCTCTCGCTGAGCTACGACTTCACGAGCCTCCTACGCAGCCATACCATCATCAAGCGTCTCTCTGCCAACATCACCGCACAGAACCTGTTCACACTGACCAACTACAAGGGCATGGATCCTGAGGTATGCACCGCTGGCGGAACTGGCGGTTCTGGCGCTACGGGCATCGACTATTGCAGCGTGCCTTCCGTACGCACCTTTACCTTTGGCGTGAACGTCACGTTCTAAGGCCACGCCACAATGTGAATAAGCATTTGTTTAAACATCAAAAACAGGATTTTATATGAAGAGTTTAAAATATATGATGGCAGCCGGATGTCTGCTCACGCTTGGACTTTCATCGTGCAGCGACTTCCTCGACGTGAACGTGGACCCCGACAAGCCAAACAACACCACCGCCGAGGTGGCAAACCGCGTGCCTTGGATTCAGCGCATGTTCATGTACTCGGCCGGTATCACCAACTACCGCACGTCCATGATTGCCGGCGTGCTCTATTCCACGAGCGGCACCCATGGACCAGCAGCCGTGACATGGAACTTCGCCCCTGGCACCACGACATCATCATACCAGACATGGTTCGTGGAGACTGCCGCCAACCTCAACGACCTCTACAACAAGGCAAAAGCTGAGAACGCCTACCACTACATGGCCGTGGCCGACATCTACCATGCACTCGGCTTCATGCAGATGCTCGACCTCTACGGCGAGATTCCCTACACCGAGGCTCTTGGCAACTCGCCGGTGCCTGCCTACGACGACGGCAAGACAATCTTCAACGGCTGCGTGGCAAAGCTCGACGAGGCCATCAAGTTGCTCAGTGAGGCCCAGCCTGCCACTGCCACGCCACTCTCAAAGGGCGACCTCATGAACGGCGGCGACGCGCAGAAATGGCTCAAGATGGCCTACGGCCTCAAGGCACGCTTCCTGCTGAAGCTGTCGAAGAAGGCCGAGTTTGACCCAGAGGCAATTCTCGATTGCTTGTCAAAGGGCCCACAGAGCATAGACGACAACTCCGTGATGCCATGCTTCAATAGCGGACAGGATGTTACCGACTATCTCATGGGCGACCCCATCATGACCAATGGCAACTGGAACTGCGTGGCTTACGGCACTACTCAACGCATAACGAAATACTATACCGACCTGCTCACCGACATGCGCGGCGCGGGCGTTGAGGATCCACGCTACACGAAGATCGTGCCGGCAGTGATGACTAACATCAAGGTCGTGGACGGCAAGGTGCAGTCGTACGACTGGGCACGCTCCAAAGGCGTTGACTGCCACGGCGACTGCGAGCGCTTGAAGGCCGTGGGATGGAACAGCATCGTGGCCCCGACATGGGCAGCCACAAACAAGGACATAACATATAACATTGCCGACGCCACCGCACGCGACAAGTTTGTTTCCGACATTCAGAAGCTCCACAAGACAACGGTTGACGGCACAAAGGTGAAGGTGACTTACCAGACAGGTTCTGTCTACGTCAACAGCACCAACTACGCCTACGCCGGCGACACGGCATACGTCTCGCTGCGTAGCAACTCCAAGCTCACGGGCAACCAGACGAAGGAGGAGAACGACGTGTATTGGTACTTCTCCACTAACGACGCGCTCAACGCCGGAGCCGTGGGTTCCACGGGCTCGTTCCAGACACGCCCCGTCAGCGACTTCGAGATCATGACCTACCACGAGGCTTGCTTCATCAAGGCAGAGGTGCTCTACCGCAAGGGCGACAAGAGCGGTGCGCTGACAGCTTACAAGGCCGGCATCAAGGCGCATCTCGACTACATGCAAAAGAAGCTCACCGAATGGCAGGGACAGGGCTACAACAACCCCGACATGATGCCTATGAACAACGATGCCATAACAGCCTACATGAACAGCGCTGCCGTTTGCCAGAACGCAAGCGACCTGAAGATGAGCGACATCATGCTTCAGAAATATGTGGCCATGGGTTGCAGCCTTGAAAACTGGAACGACATGCGCCGCTTCAACTACGGCGCCGGCAACATCGCCGACTTTGGCGTTGTATATCCTGGCATGGACCGCTCTGTGCTCTTCACCGGCACCGACAAGCTGAAAGGCACGTCAAAGGACGACCCGAAATACTGGCCACGCCGCTGGCGCCTGCCCGCAACGCTTGAGTTGTCTTACAACGAGGCCCAGGCGCTCGCCATCAACAAGCACGCCGAGGACACCGACATCTGGAGCTACCCCGTTTGGTGGGACTGCGCTACGGATGCCGAGTATGAGGGCTATCTCAAGTAAGGCCGACACAAGGTTGAAAAAAATACGCACAACTACATAAAAAACACATCTCTCCATGCCGATACATAAAAGTTGACGCATGGAGAGATTTTTTGTTTGGAGCATTGGATGAAAGTCGCCAAAATGAGCTACCTTTGCAGTATTCCCACTGATAACCAGTTTAAACCAATATAGAAACGACATGAAACAACACTTCGCGATTGCCTTTGCCTTCATGCTGACGGCATTCTCTCCTGCCGCCCAAGCTCAGAAGCATTGCTGCGGCAGCAAGACGGCACTGCCCGTCTACCTCGATGACACCAAGAACATAGAGCAACGCGTGGAAGACGCGCTCTCGCGCATGACGCTCGACGAGAAGATTGGCGTGATTCACGCGCAAAGCAAGTTCTCCGCCCGTGGCGTGCCCCGCCTTGGCCTGCCCGACCTCTGGACCGACGATGGCCCTCACGGCGTGCGCCCCGACGTGCTTTGGGACGAATGGGTGCAAGCCGGCCAAAGCAACGACTCGTGCGTGGCGTTCCCCGCGCTCACCTGTCTCGCCGCCACATGGAACCCTCACATGGCTTGCCTCTATGGCCGGAGCCTTGGCGAGGAAGCCCTGTATCGCGGCAAGGACGTCTTGCTGGGTCCGGGCGTCAACATCTACCGCACGCCGCTCAACGGGCGCAACTTTGAGTACATGGGCGAGGACCCTTGGCTCACATCGACCATGGTGGTGCCTTACATCAAGGGATTGCAGAGCAACGGCGTGGCGGCGTGCGTGAAGCACTACGCGCTCAACGACGACGAGGAGAACCGACACAAGGTCAACGTCATCGTCTCCGACCGCGCGCTGCACGAGATTTACCTGCCGGCGTTCAAGGCCGCCGTGCAGAAGGCTCACGTGTGGTCCATCATGGGATCGTATAACCTGTACAACAACGAGCACAACTGCCACAACGACATCTTGCTGAACAAGATTTTGAAACACGACTGGAATTTCGACGGCGTGGTGGTGAGCGACTGGGGGGGAGCCCACGACACCGACCAAGCCGTGAAAAACGGTCTCGACATGGAGTTCGGCACGTGGACCAACGGCCTGAGCAAGGGCACGTCTAACGCCTACGACAACTATTACCTCGCCATGCCCTACAAGAAGGGCATCCTCAGCGGCAAATACACCGAGAAGGAGCTTAACGACAAGGTGAGGCGCGTGCTCCGCCTCTATTTCCGCACCACGATGGCCAAGCGCGGCCACGGCTTCCTCTGCTCCGAGGCCCACTACGAGGCGGCCAAGGACATAGCCGAGGAAGGAATAGTGCTCTTGCAAAACAAGGGCAACGTGCTGCCGCTGCAGCTGAACGGCTCCAAGCGGAAGAAGGTGCTCGTGGTGGGCGAGAACGCCATCAAGATGATGACCGTGGGCGGAGGCAGCTCGTCGCTGAAGGCGCAACACGAGATCTCGCCGCTCCAGGGACTGCGCGACAGGCTGAAAGACATTGCCGAGGTGGAGTATGAGCGCGGATACGTGGGCGACACCACCGGCAACTACAACGGCGTGACGACAGGCCAAGACCTCAGGGACAACCGCTCGAAGCAACAGCTCATCGCCGACGCCGTGGCCAAGGCCAAGGAGGCCGACTATGTAGTGGTGTTCGGCGGACTGAACAAGAGCGAGCATCAAGACGCCGAGGGCAACGACCGCAAGACGTATGACATGCCCTACGCACAGGACGAGCTCGTCGGCGCGCTCGCCAAGGCCAACAAGAATGTGGTGTTCGTCAACATCTCCGGCAATGCCGTGGCCATGCCATGGAAAAACGCCGTGCCTGCCATTGTGCAAGGCTGGTTCATAGGCTCTGAGGCCGGCAAGGCCCTCGCCGCCGTGCTGTGCGGAGACGCCAACCCGTCGGGCAAGTTGCCGTTCACGTGGCCTGCCTCGCTCAACGACGTGGGCGCACATGCACTCGGCACATATCCCGGCACATGGCGCAAGGGACACAAGATAATAGACGAGGAATACAAGGAAGGCATATACGTGGGCTATCGCTGGGCCGACGCCCACAAGACCCACCCGCTGTTCGCCTTCGGCCACGGCCTGAGCTATACCACGTTCAAGCTCTCCAACCTCAGCCTCTCTTCAGCCGCCATCACCGCTAACGACACCTTGAGGGTGAAGGTCAGCGTGACCAACACAGGCAAGCGCGCCGGTGCCGAGGTGGTGCAACTCTACATCCACGACGACAAGGCAAGCGTGGACCGACCATACAAGGAGCTGAAAGGCTTCAGAAAGGTGTTCTTGCAGCCTGGCGAGACCAAGGACGTGGAGATGACGATAGCGAAAGACGCGCTCAGCTTCTACGACGAGACGACGGCAGCGTGGAAGGCGGAACCCGGAACGTTCACCGTGCTCGTGGGCAACGCTTCCGACAACTTGACACTTAGAAAGGGCTTCACGCTCAAATGACACGACAGAAACACGATGACACAAAACAACAGGATAGCCGCGCACGGCGCGTTATTGACAGCCAACCTCATTTTCGGATTGGGGGTGCCCATCACCAAGCTCTTGCTCGACAACTGGGTATCGCCAATGGCATGGATGGCCTCCCGCTGCGTTGGCGCGGCACTGATATTCTGGGGCATCTCGCTCTTCATGCCCAAGGAGAAGGTGGTGACGAGAGACCTCTTCGTGATAATGGTTGGCGGATTGATAGGCTTCCTCGTGTCGCAGACGTTCACGGCATGGGCCATCGACTACAGCACGCCGACCTACGTGTCGCTCATTGCCACGCTAACACCGGTCATGACCATGGTCTGCGCCACACTGTTCATAGGTGAGCGGTGCTCGTGGAAAGGATTCGTGGGAATAGCTGTCGGCATCGTCGGCGCCATGCTGATGGTGGCAATGAACTGGCAGGGCGGCACCGGCAAGAACAACGTGCTCGGCATAGGCTTCGCCTTGCTCAGCCTGCTGACGTGGGCCATCTACCTCATCATCACGCGCAAGGTATCGGCAAGATACTCTGCCGTGACGCAGATGAAATGGATATTCCTCGTCTCCTCAGTCGCCATACTGCCGTTCTCTTGGAGCGACCTCACCCACTCCACGCTATACAGCCCGGCATGGCAATGGAGCGGCGTGATGGAGATGGCATACATCGTGGTTCTGGCCACGGTGGTCGGCTTCTTCGCCATACCGTTCGCCTCGCGATACCTCAAGGCCACCACGGTGAGCGTCTACACCAACCTCCAACCCATCGTGACGGCCATTGCCGCCATCTGCCTTGGGCAAGACCACCTGACGTGGGACATCCCCGTGGCCCTCGTCCTCGTGTTGTTGAGCGCCTATCTTGTGGGAAGGAAATAAAGAATAATATTTGATATCATTCGCAATGGCGAATGTTGTCACTCCATTGACAATGGTGACACTTGCAGGGGCGGGCCCTGTGCCCGTCCGCAACCCGAATGGCAAACGTTTTTATTGCCATTTAATGTGGTTGCGGACGGGCACAGGGCCCGCCCCTGCAAATGGTTAAAAATGCACGAGGTTGTTACTTGCAAAGGCTTGAATCGGTGGGAATGTAATTGAAAATCGTCTTGCATGCCTCGGCGGAGAAACGCTGGCCCGAAGTCACGCAGTCATCCCACTGCTGCTCCGTCAGACCTTTCTCGATGTCGGCGCGCGTGATGTTGTTTTTCAGCAAGCCATAAATGAAGCCGGCGTTGAAGTTGTCGCCCGCCCCTACCGTGCTCACGGTCTGCATAGGCGCCACGTCGTAAGACTTGCGCAAGCCATTGTCGGCGTAAAGCCGCACGGGATTGGCGCCAGCCGTATAGATGAACTTCTTGGAATAGAAACTTATCTCGGCCTGATAAACCTTGTCGGGGTTATCGAGCTTATAGAGCACGTCAAAGTCCTCGCGAGAGCCACGCACGATGTCGGCATACTCGAGGTTCTCAAGATAGTTGGGCGTGATTTTCATCACGTCGTCCTTGTGCGACATGCGGTAGTTCACGTCGTAATAGATTATGGCTCCATGCGCGCGGGCATAATCGAGCAAGCCCACAATCTGCGGCCTCACCACGGGGTTCACGGCAAAGAAAGAACCAAAAAGCACGATGTCATCGGGATGTATGTCGGGATAGATGAAGTCGAGCTGGTCGTGGGGGTGGTCTTTATAGAAGATGTACTCAGCGTCGTTGTTGTCGTCGAGAAACGCGAGCGACACCGGCGACTTCGAGCCAGGAAACGCCGTGACGTTGGAAGCGTCGACACCGTTATCCTTCAGAAACTTTATTATGTTCTGCCCCACACGGTCGTGACCCGCCTCACCGATGAAAGCGGTGGACACGCCGGCCCTCGCCAACGATATGATGGCGTTGAACGCCGAGCCGCCTGGATAAGCTCCAATGGGTTGCTCTTTCTTGAAGATGATGTCGAGAACGGTCTCGCCTATACCTATTACTTTGCGCATGATTGTCTTTGCCTTTATTAAAATGTTGCTTTGTTGAAATTGAAGGCAAAGTTAGTGTAAATCTTAAAGACAAAGCAACACATTCCGACTTTTTTTGATGTGCATTTTATGGTATGACTGGCAGGGGCGGCCCCTAACCATCCCTACCCGCCCCTGCATCGCGCTCAATGGCCACCAATTAAATTGAATCATAATATTTTACAAATGGTCGTCTGAGAATCGTTTTTTTTCAACCAAGCCGTCGCTTGCGTGGAAATGACGCGATTATGAGCCATTTTGATAAATGATTGATTACTAAGCAATTACATTTTTAGCGGTTTTTCAGCATCACAAAATCGCTAAAATCGCGTTGCCGTTACACTGTAATCGCGTTGCCGTTACACTGTAATCGCGATGCCGTTACACTGTAATCGCGATGCCGTTACGGTGCAATCGCGATGCCGTTACGGTGTAACGGCAATGGTTTTTGGCAAAAAAGCCGCCGACGGCGCTGCAAAGGGGCACCTCGAAGCCATTTTTCCGCTCTATTTGACCCTGTTTCCAAGTGTTAAATTTTGGCAATAATATTTTACATTTCCACCTGGCCGCGTGCATTTATCCCATGCCGCGCTTCATGCAGGGTCATGCCATGTTTCTTGTCTTCGAGGAGTTTTAGAGGACGTCAATAATCGAATGTCAAAATAAATGCCTACCTTTGCCCTAACGCCGGGCAAGGCATCGTGCCGATGCCGAACCGGCGTTTTTGAAAAGACATTGTTTATAAAAAAAGACATGAGAACAGACAATTGCGTCACGATGGCCATGCCATGTGGCCTGCGCGCCATCCACATGCCCTCCAGCTCGCCCGTGGTCTACCTGGGCTACCAGATAGCGGCAGGCTCGCGCGACGAGCGGGAAAACGAGGAGGGCCTCGCCCACTTCTGCGAGCACATGACCTTCAAGGGCACTGAGCGACGGAGCGCGTGGAACATCCTCAACTGCCTTGAGGCGGTGGGCGGAAGCCTGAACGCCTACACCACGAAAGAATGTACGGTGTTCTACGCAGCCGTGCCGGAGCACTGCACACGGCGCGCCGTCGACCTGCTCACCGACATAGTGTTCCACTCGACATACCCGCAGAAGGAGATTGACAAGGAGGTAGAGGTGATATGCGACGAGATAGAGAGCTACAACGACTCACCGGCAGACCTCATCTACGACGACTTCGAGAACATAGTGTTCCACGGTCACCCCTTGGGCCACAACATCCTCGGCACCACGGAGCGCGTGCGCTCGTTCACCACCGCCGACGCGCTGCGGTTCACCAGCCGGCTCTACACGCCCAGCAACGCCGTCTTCTTCATGTATGGCGGCAAGAAGTTGCCGACCATCCCCATCGGCTCTGCCACGCTTGCAGAGCCACGCTTGCAGAAAACCGCCATTTCATCGGCACCGCTTTTCAGCGCCGCCGGCGAGACCACGCGCGACAAGGGCACCCACCAGGCCCACGTGATGCTCGGCAGCCCTTCCTATGGCGCTTCCGACGAGCTGCTGCGTGAGCGCATGAGCCTGTACCTGCTCAACAACATCATCGGGGGCAGGGGCATGAACTCAAGGCTCAACGTGACGCTGCGCGAGCACCGCGGACTCGTCTACACCGTGGAAAGCTCCATGACCACTTATGGCGACACCGGACTGTGGTGCACCTATCTCGGATGCGACAAGGACGACGTGAGGCGCTGTCTTCGCCTCGTGAGGCGCGAGCTCGACAAGTTCATGGACGAGCCACTGTCGGAGCGACGCCTCAACGCCGCGAAGAAACAACTTAGGGGGCAGCTTACGATAGACTGCGACAACCGCGAGAACTTCGCCCTCGACCTCGGCAGCGTGTACCTCTTCCGCGACAAGGCGCGCGACGTGGAGAAGACATGCAAGGAGATTGACGCCGTGACAGCCGAGGACATACAACGCGTGGCACGACACATCTTCGAGCCAAGCAAGATGACCACACTCATATACAAATAAACGATGAGAATCACCGATGAAACCGCCGATTTCATACGCCTCCACCGCCTCGACGACGTGAGGGCTCTCGCCTTGAAGGGCGATGGCAACGGCAAGGTGGACCTCGCCTTCGCCCTCAACCAGATACAGGGCTGGCAGACGGCAAGGCGGAAGTTGCCCTCATGGGCGGCGGCAGACGGCATGGTGTATCCCCCACACCTCAACATGGAGCAATGCTCAAGCGAGGCCACGGCAAGATACAAGAGCCACTGCCTGGCCTCGGGCCGCGACCTCTCCCAAGCCACGCTCGTGGACCTGACGGGCGGTTTCGGAGTAGACTTCTCCATCATGTCACGCCCGTTTGCCAAAGCCATATACGTGGAGCGAAACGCGGATCTCGCGGAAGTGGCGCGCCACAACTTCGGCATTCTCGGACTGGGGAACGTAGAGGCAGTGTGCGCCGACGCCACGGAGTTTCTCGCCACGCTCCCACGGAAGAGCGGCGAGGGGCCACAGACCGTGGTGTTTCTCGACCCAGCGCGGAGAGACGGCAACGGCAAGAAGGTGTTCAGGATAGAGGATTGCAGTCCGGACATCATCGGCCTGCGCGACGAGCTGCTCAGCCGTGCCGACGTGATAATGATAAAGTTCTCGCCAATGCTCGACTGGCACATGGCGTTGAGCCAGCTCGGCCATGACCTGCCGGCATGGGCAGGCGACATCGAGCAAGAGGTGCACGTGGTGTCCACGAGAAACGAGTGCAAGGAGCTGCTGATAGTGATGAGCCGGGCGCAAGGCGAAAAGAGACCTACGAGAATAGTCTGCCACAACGACGGCCAACGGTTCGAGACAGCCGACACCCATTCCAAGCCGACCCTTTGGCAGGGCGACCCGGAAGACGCCAAGGGCATGTGCCTCTTCGTGCCAAACGCCTCGATAATGAAAGCCGGGGTGTTTGGCGAGCTGTCGCGCGAATACGGCATCGACATGCTCGACCGCGACTCACATCTCTTTATAAGCGGGCAAGACAGGCCCGACTTCCCTGGCCGCCGATTCGAGATAGACCACGCCTGCACCATGAACAAGAAAGACCTGCGAAAGGCGCTGGAGGGCATAAGCCAAGCCAACGTGTCGGCACGCAACTTCCCTGTCGGCGCCGACGCCCTGAGAAAGCGGCTGCGCCTGAAAGACGGGGGCGACACCTACCTCTTCGCCACGACAGTGGGCAAGAAACACATCGTGCTGGTGTGTCATGCCATGATGACACAATGCCACACTGACAAGAATTGACCATTGTCAAGCCAATTGACAGTCGTCAAGAAAGAGCCCTGTCGGGCCAGATTTTCCCCGACAGGCTTTGCCACAAGCCATAAAGGCATTACCTTTGCAGTGCAATTAGAGGATAACAAATAATAAATTAAGAAAGGATAACAAAAATGACAGTTAGTACTTTTATCGCAACAGTAGCATTGATGTTCGGTCTTATCGCTTTCGTTGGAGTTCACACCGACAGGAGCGCAAGAGCTTAAAAGACACCGAGAGAGGAAGGAGGAAAACAAATAAGAGTTAGCATAGAAATAAGAATATCAGAAGGCCGCAAGTGGATATTTCCGCTTGCGGCTTTTTTATTGGGCTTTGTCGGTTTTTCTTAGTATCTTTGCATAAGATAAGCTGCACCTCAGCATAATACAAAAAGAGAAAGCAAGATGACTGATGCCATAACATATTTGGAAAGCTCGCACAAGCTTCGCCGCAACGTGCTGACGGGCGAGCTGCTCTACGCCGATGCCGACGGATGGCACAAGCTCTCGAAAGAGGGACGCAACACCATCATCCTGAACGCCCTGCGCGACGGCGTGAGCCTGGAGGAAGAGACCCTGGACCGCTTTGTCGGCTCCACGCTCGTGGAACAATGGAACCCGGCAAGGCAATGGCTTGACGAACTGCCCGAATGGGACGGCGAGGACTACGTGCTCGAACTGTCACAACGCGTCATAACGTCGAACCCCGATTGGGCGGAGCGTTTCCACAAATGGATGCTGCAGACCGTGGCGCGGTGGATGGACATGGAGGTGCCACACAGGGACGCCATAGTGCCGGTGATAGTGGGACAATGGGGCTACGGCAAGACTTCTTTCTGCTATCAGCTCCTGCCGCCGCCGCTAAGGCTATATTATACCGACAAGATAAAGCTCAGCAACTCGGCTGAGGTCTACGAGCTCCTGACCACGAACCTGCTGGTCAACATCGACGAGTTTTACCAAGAGAGCACGCTGCAAGAGCCGCTCGTGAGATACATCTTCTCACGCTCCACGCCCGTGTTTCGCCGACCCTACGGCACCACCGAGGAGCCGCGCAGGAAATACGCCGGCTTCATAGCCACGACGGGAAACCTGCACCCCATGACCGACGCCGCCGGAGCCGCGCACCTCTTCTGCGTGGAGGCGGGACGGAAGATAGACCTCTCGCCCATCCCCTACGAGCAACTCTACGCGCAGCTCAAGGAAGAACTGGAGAGCGGCATGGACTATCTGCTCGACGACGACGAGCGAGAGCGCATGGCCGGGCAGAACTCGCCATTCGAGGAGGCCGACAACCTGGTGAAGATGGTGCGCCTGCTATACGCCAACCCGCCAAAGGGACAGAAGGCGAAAGCCGTGTACATAGACACCATAATAGACAGGCTGATGCAGGAATACCCCTATTGGACCCCTGGCGACCACGTGAACCAGGACGTGGGCTTCGCCCTGCAAGAGGCAGGATTCACGCGAAGCCGGATACACGGGCGCTCGTGCTACCGCATAGTGCCACGCGACCCGCGACGCCTCGACTTCAACGACGACAGCACGGAAGAGAAGAAGAAAGACGACTTCGCCGACAACCCTCTGGCACAAGCATTGCTGGCCGGACTGGGGAAAAGGTAGGGCGAACATATAACGACGAACAACAAAGAACAGACAAGGATACAGAATGAAAAGTTCAGATAAATCTCTCACGCCAATGATGCGGCAGTTCTTCTCCATGAAGTCGAAGCACCCTGACGCGTTGCTGCTTTTCCGCTGCGGCGACTTCTATGAGACCTACTGCGAGGATGCCGTGGAAGCGTCGAAGATACTTGGCCTGACGCTGACCAAACGCAACAACGGCGCGTCGGCGGGAGCGGAGATGGCGGGATTCCCGCACCACGCACTCGACACTTACCTGCCCAAGCTTATCAGGGCGGGAAAGCGCGTGGCGATATGCGACCAACTGGAAGACCCGAAGAAGAAACGGGCCATGATAAAGGGCAAGAAGGGGCTCACGGAAATGGACAAGATGGTGAAGCGCGGCATTACGGAACTCGTCACGCCGGGCATAGCCATGAGCGACAACGTGCTCAACTACAAGGAGAACAACTTTCTCGCGGCAGTGCACTTCGGCAAGGCGGCATGCGGCATCAGCTTCCTCGACATTTCCACCGGAGAGTTCCTCACCGGGCAAGGCACTTACGACTACGTGGAGAAGCTCATTGGCAACTTCTCGCCAAAGGAGGTGCTCTACGACAAGACACGGCGCAAGGACTTCGAGAAGTATTTCGGCAACAAGCTGACCATATTCGAGCTCGACGACTGGGTGTTCACCGAGCAAAACGCGCGGCAGAAGCTCTTGAAGCACTTCGGCACGAAATCGCTGAAAGGATTCGGAGTGGAGCATCTCAAGGACGGCATAGTAGCCTCGGGCGCGATAATGCAATACCTGGAGCTGACGCAGCACACCAACATAAACCACATCACCTCGCTGAAACGCATAGAGGAAGACAAATACGTGAGGCTGGACAAGTTCACCATTCGCTCGCTGGAGCTTCTGCAACCCATGCAGGAAGACGGCAAGTCGCTGCTCAACGTCATAGACCGAACCATAACGCCGATGGGCGGGAGAATGCTGCGAAGGTGGGTAGTGTTCCCGCTGAAAGACGTGAGGCACATCAACGACCGCCTCAACGTGGTGGAATATTTCTTCAAGGCACCAAACTTCAGGCAGATAATCGACGAGCAACTGCACAGGGTCGGCGACTTGGAACGCATAATATCAAAGGTGGCCGTGGGCAGGGTGACGCCACGCGAGGTGGTGCAGCTGAAGACGGCATTGCAGGCCATACAACCCATAAAGTCGGCTTGCCTCTACGCCAACAACGACAGCCTGAAACGCCTCGGCGAGCAGATGAACCTCTGCGAGAGCCTGCGCGACAGGATAGAGAAGGAGATACAGCCCGACCCGCCACAGCTCGTGTCGAAAGGCGACGTGATTGCCGAGGGATACAGCCAGCAACTCGACGAGCTGAGGCACATCTCGCGCGGTGGAAAGGACTACCTGTTGGAGATACAGCAGCGTGAGGCCGAGACGACAGGCATCGCCTCGCTGAAGGTGGGCTACAACAACGTGTTCGGCTATTACCTTGAGGTGCGCAACACGTTCAAGGACCGCGTGCCGGCCGACTGGATAAGGAAGCAGACCCTGGCACAGGCAGAGAGATACATCACGCCAGAGCTGAAACAATATGAGGAGAAGATACTTGGCGCCGACGAGAAGATTCTGGAACTTGAGTCGCAACTGTTCTCGGAGCTGATTGTAGACATGCAGGAGTTCATACCGCAAATACAAATCAACGCCAACATCCTCGCCCACATCGACACCCTGCTCTCGTTTGCGAAGGTGTCGGAAGACAACGCCTACGTGAGGCCAGTGGTCGACGACACCACCGTGCTCGACATTCACCAAGGCCGCCACGCCGTGATAGAGACGCAGATGCCGCTCGGAGAGCGCTACGTGCCCAACGACGTGTACCTTGACACGGAGAAACAACAGGTAATGATGATTACCGGCCCTAACATGGCAGGAAAGTCGGCGCTGCTGCGCCAGACCGCCATCATCGTGCTGTTGGCGCAGATAGGCTGCTTCGTGCCGGCGGAGAGCGCGAGGGTGGGACTCGTGGACAAGATATTCACGAGGGTCGGCGCGAGCGACAACCTCTCGCTTGGAGAATCAACGTTCATGGTGGAGATGACCGAGGCGGCCGACATACTGAACAACGTGTCGCCCCACTCGCTCGTGCTCTTCGACGAACTGGGCAGGGGCACGTCGACCTACGACGGCATTTCCATCGCCTGGGCGATAGTGGAATACCTGCACGAGCACCGTGGCTCGCAAGCTCGCACGCTCTTCGCCACACACTATCACGAACTCAACGAGATGGAAAAACATTTCCAGCGTATAAAAAACTACAACGTGGCCGTGAAGGAGATAGACGGAAAGGTGATATTCCTTCGCAAGCTCACGCCTGGAGGGTCGGAACACTCGTTTGGCATCCACGTGGCCGAGATGGCAGGAATGCCGCGATCCATCGTGAACCGGGCCAACGACGTGCTGAAAGAACTGGAGGCTGACAACGCGGAAGTGGGCAACGCGGGCAAGGCAAAAGTGGAAAACATCGGAAAAGACAGAGATGGCGTACAGCTCAACATCTTCCAGCTCGACGACCCCGTGCTGAAACAGGTGCGCGACGAGATACTTGAACTTGACATCAACAACCTCACGCCGGTGGACGCGCTAAACAAGCTCAACGAGATAAAGAAAATAGTGACGGGAAAGTCGTGCTGAAGCAGCACGCCCGTCACACGGCTGGCGCCATTGAAAACAAGCACGTGCCAACACACCGTAAACAAGAAAACAAAAATCCCTGTTGCCATCGCGACAACAGGGATTTTTGTATATATAAATAATGTGTTTATGCCTTGACAGGCTCAGCGGCTACAGGCTGCTCAGCGTTGTCTTCCATATTGTTGATCTTCTTGCCCAACACGATGTAAGCGATTGGCGAAGCGAGGAAGATGGAACTCAACGTACCAACTACCACACCAACAATCATGGCGAACGAGAACGAACGGATGGAGTCGCCACCAAGGATGAAGATAGCGAGCAACACGATCAACGTGGAAACAGACGTGTTAATGGTACGCGCGAGGGTCTCGTTGATAGAGTCGTTGAACAACTTCTGCTTGTCACCCTTAGGATGCAAGCGGAGATTCTCACGAATACGGTCGAACACCACCACGGAGTCATTGATGTCGTAACCAATCACCGTAAGGATGGCGCCGATAAACGCCTGGTCAATCTCAAGCGAGAAGCCTATCCAGCCATAGCAAAGCGAGAAGAGTCCGACGACCATTGTCGTGTCGATGGCCAAAGCCAAGATTGAACCGACAGAGAAACCGACGTTGCGGAAACGCAGAAGGATATAAAGGAATATGCAAAGCAAGGCCAAGCCTACACTTATGATAGCGTTCTTCGTAATATCCTTAGCCACCGAAGGTCCTACCTTTGAAGAACTGATGATGGAGCCACCCTGGCGGATGTCCGGGTTCTTGAAGGCGTCCACGTTAGCCTGGCTCACGAAGCCACTCTTATGGAGAGCGTTGTAGAGTATTGTCTCAGCCTTGTCGTCAGCGTTAGGATCGTTGCTGTCGATGTCCCAGTTGGTGCTCACGCGGATGGTCTGGCCGTCGGTGCCAATGGCGATAACTGTTGTAGTGGCAAGCTTGCCCTTGTCGGAACCAGTGGTGTTGACGAAAGCGTTTTGCAGCACAGGACGAACATCCTCAACGGGAACCGACTTGTTGAGCGTGACAACATAGTTGCGACCACCGGTGAAGTCGATGCTCTGGCTCAAGCCGCGAATGGCGAAGCTGGCAATGCAGATGACGATTGCCACGGCATAGACGACGAAGCTCACCTTGTACATCGACATGAAACGATACTTGGTGTTCTGCATGAGGTTCTTTGAGAAACCGGTCCATAACTTCAAGTGCATCCACTTGCCATGATTGAGCTTGTACTCATAGATAAGGCGAGTGAGGTAAACGGCGGTGAAGAAGTTACATACGATACCGATAATCCAAGTCGTGGCGAAACCACGGATAGGTCCTGTTCCGACAGCGAGAAGGATGATACCTGTTATCAATGAAGTGAGGTTGGAGTCGAAGATGGCAGAGAAAGCGTTGCTATAACCTTCGGATATGGCCTTTCTCATGTCCTTGCCCTTGCGAAGCTCCTCCTTGATACGCTCATAAACAAGCACGTTGGCATCCACGGCGGTACCCAACGAAAGCACCATACCGGCAATACCACTCATTGTCAACGCGGCCTGGAACGACGTGAGTATGCCAAGCGTGAAGAACACGTTAACGAGCAACGCGCCAATGGCGATAGAGCCAGGGATGACATTGTAGATGGCGAGCATGAAGATTATCAACAGCACAAAAGCCACGATGAACGAGACGATACCCTGCTGGATTGACTGCGCGCCGAGCGTAGGACCAACGACCTCCTCCTGCACGATGTGGGCGGGAGCCGGCATACGACCGGAGTTAAGAGTGTTGGCAAGGTCCTTGGTGTCTTGCACCGTGAAGTTACCGCTGATAGAGCTTTGTCCACCGCTAATCTCGCCATTCACGCGAGGAGCGGAGTAAACCACGTTGTCGAGTGTGATGGCGATTGCCTTGCCCACGTTGGCCTTTGTCAGCTCGGCCCAACGGCGTGCGCCCTCAGAGTTCATGGTCATGGAAACCTCAGGCTGGCCAGTGAGCTGGTTGAACTCATCCTTAGCCTGAACGACCACGTCGCCTTCCAGTGGAGCACGGCCGTTTGTCGTAGTGACCTTCAAGGCATGAAGCTCAAAGATGTTCTTTGCCTGGATGCCATCAGCTGGCTTGGCACTCCAAAGGAGCTTGAGGTCGCTGGGCAGGATTTGCTTTGCGAGGCTGCCATAGATAATCTTGTTGATGGCGGCGGTGTCGCGCACGCTTGCATATCCGCAAACGCTCAAGCCTTGGCCTGTGGTCTGCAGCATGGCGAGCAATGGGTGCAATTTCTTTGCCTCCTCAAGCTGCGCGTCTGGAGTGGCCTTGATGTTCTTCTTGGCGTCTTTGCCATTCTTGAGTTGGAACTTAGGCTTCTCCTGCTTTGCCTGCTTAACCTCCTTCTCGGCAGTGGCCTTGGCTGCGGCTACGTCGTTCTCGGCCTTGGCAGAGTCAGCGGCGACCTTCTCGTCGGCATCGCCATTGGCGACACGCTGGTCGAGCTGCTGCAGATAAGGAAGCACCTCGTCGGCGTTGTAGGTCTCCCAGAACTCCAAGTTGGCAGAGCCCTGCAAGAGTTTACGCATACGCTCAGGCTCGCGGATACCAGGCATCTCGACAGAGATACGGCCCTCGGCACCCTGCACCTTCTGGATGTTGGGCTGCACCACGCCAAACTGGTCGATACGCGTGCGTACCACATTGAAAGAGTTGTCAATGGCCGCAGACACCTCGGCGCGAAGCGTCTTCTCCACCTCGCTGTCTGTGCTTGTAGGAGAAACCTTGCCCTGCAGCTCAGTGGTGGCGAACACCTCGGCAAGCTTGTGGCCAGGGGCGTTCTTGTGATAAGCATTGATGAAAAGAGTGATGAAGTCGCCCTGTGTGGCTTGCAACTCCTTGCGAGCCTCGTCCATGGAACGGGTGAAGGCGATGTCGGTCTTGTGATCGGCAAGATTCTCCACCACGTCGGGCACAGAGATCTCAAGGATCACATTCATACCGCCCTTAAGGTCCAGACCCAGACCAATCTGAGTCTCGAGGCACTTCTGATAGCTGTAGATGCCAAGATACTTCACAGAATCCTTGTAATCCTGCTGGGCAACGGCATCGGGCCGCTTGGCCGCCTGACTGTCATAATAGCTTGTGGCAATCGGGAAGCTCAAGTAGAAGAGGCTCACGAGCGTCAGAAGAACGGCTGTCGTGATAACGATTCCTTTGTTTTGCATTGTGTTTGTTAGTTATTTTTGTTGTTTCTATTTCTCCAAAATATATAATATGTGCAAAGTTACAAGTTTTTTTAGTTTATAATGAAGAAAACTAAGGAAAATTAAAGCATGAGCCAGCACATTATAGGATAATGGTCTGAATTTTTAATGGAATTGTCCACTTTGCAAGCATAGCGTTTAAAGTCCGGAGTGCAAAGTATATTGTCGATCCTGACATACATTCTCGACTTGTGATAGCTTATGCCCGGACCGTTGCCGGTTTCCTCAAAGCAGTCGACAAGTCCCTTGGAAATGGTGCGATGCGCGTAAGAGAGCGGCGTGTCGTTGAAGTCGCCACACACGATCATCGGCACTCCGCCATGATAAGCTATATACCTTGCCACCGCGTCAGCCTCGGGAGCGCGCTTCTTGGTTTGCTGGCCAAGGTGGTTGATAAGCCATTTTGACGTTCGTGTCACCGCCTTTCCTTTAAGCTCGCCTTTCATGAGCTGCTGAAACTGCTCCTTCTCGTCAAGGCTTAGCCCCGTGGTCTCAAGGTGGTTGTTCACGACGATGACATCGCGATGGCGCACCCTCAACTTGAAAGCGCAACTCATGTTGCCTTTCGATTGATAACGTATGTGCTCCTTTGAGAGTATGGGGTACTTGGAGAAGATGGTCATGAAGTCGCCCTTGTTCTTGGCCGTGTCCTTATACTCATATACCTTTCCCAAGATGGAGTCGACCTGCACGCTGCCGACCTCATGTTCCGCAGACTCTTGCAGGCACACGATGTCGGCATCCTGGCGTTTTATGTATTGGAGTATGGCATTAGGCTTGTCGCGATTCTCCCATCCAGCATAGTTATACACGTTGTATGACAACACCTTAATGCTTCCCTTTGGCGGATCGGACGGGAAGTTGAAGGGACAATATTTCCTCACCGGCCCATAGCACACGACAAAGCCCAACAAGGGTATGATGACCATCTTGACCTTTACCAACGCCCAAAAGACGAGAAAGAAGAAATTGATGGCAAGGACAACGGGAAAGAATAAACCCATGTTGCTCAGCTTGGGCCATACCGTAGGGTCCACCTTGCCGGCATTGCCAATGAGCAGCATGAGCAGGATGGAAGCCACGTTGGCCCCACCTATTATCTGAAAGGCTACACGCAATACCTTGCTCATTTCTTGCTTTGATCGAAGAGGGTCTGCTTCTCGTCACGCGTCAGACTGTCGTAACCGCTCTTGCGTATCTTGTCAAGGATGCGGTCAACCTCCTCTTGCTTGGCCCTTTTGTTGGCGTTGTAGTCCCAGTCGGGATTATCGTTACGCTGACGTTTAATCTTGCTTTGCTCCCACTTGCTTCTCATGTTGTTGAAAAACTGCGAGCCACCTTGCATTCCGCCACCGTAAGGATGCCGCTGCCAATACCTTATCAAGAAGAATCCGAATATCATGCCGCCGAGGTGCGCTATATGAGCCACCTGCGAGCCTGGCTGGGCAAGCGCTGAGAAAAACTCCACCGCTATGGAGCCGAGCACCATCCACTTGGCCTTGATGGGAATTGGAATTGGTATGATGAACATTCGCTCATCCGGAAACATCATGCCAAAGGCGAGAAGCAAAGAATAGATGGCACCGGAAGCCCCAACCGTGGTCCAAAGTCTCAGCGCAGAGTCGTTGGCGGCGGCCACTTGCAGCAACTGCGAGAAGCCGTAGCCAGCGTCGGAAGAGATGACATAAAACTGCACAAACTGGGCTATCTCTTGCATCAATCCAGCGCCGACGCCACAAAAAAGATAGTAGGCGATGAAACGGCGAGGCCCCCAAACGCGCTCCATCACGGAGCCGAACATCCACAGCATGAACATGTTGAGGATGATGTGCTCCCAACCGCCATGCATGAACATATAAGTAATGAGCTGATATACATGGAAATCGGTGGCAAGGAAGAAATGCAGGCCAAACAAAGAGTTGAGGTCAACAACTCCTGTCTTCCCCAAGGCGAGCATGGCCATGAAACACAAGAGATTTACGATAATGAGGTTGCGGGTTACCGCGGGTATTCTAAGCATAACTTACTATATAATTCCATTTTCAAGCCGCCGCGCATTGCCGACAAGGCGACATCGTTGCAAAATTACGAAAAAAAGCCCTTAAAAGTCCATTCCGCGAGCCTTTTACCACTTTTTTTAGGCTTTTATGTCATTTTTCTTTTCTTTTTGTTTGTTGAATGAAACTATTGCACTATATTTGTCGCTGAATAAGGGATTTAGAGCAAAAACCATGGTTGCCGTCCTTTTTCCACCACCCCAAAGCACATAAATAATCAAGCAAGACAAACCCATTAAACTATATCACAATTATGACAAAAGCAGATCTTATCAAGAAGATTGCCACGGCAGCCAATATCAACGCCACTGAAGCCAAGCAAGCTCTCGATGCCGCGACAGAGTCTATCAAGCAAGCTCTTGCCGCAGGCGAGAAGATTCAACTCTTAGGTTTCGGCACGTTCTCTGTCAACGAGCGTCCGGCACGCGAGGGCAAGAACCCGCAGACAGGCGAGGCCATACACATCGACGCAAAGAAGGTTGCCAAGTTCAAGGCTGGCGCTGACTTTGAAAAGCTGCTCAACGCGTAAGCTCGGCAACAACCAACAAAAGATTTAACTAAACATACCCTGGGAAGCCACCATGCATTCCCAGGGTGTTGCATTTATATGCAAATTATTGTTACGCACAATTGATTTTCATCGCAAAACAGACGAAAAGCGTGTAAATATTTGCCAAATTCATTATTAAGGCTTAATTTTGCAGCTGGGAGAAACGGCAAACTATTAAAACTCATACTTGGCAAATAGTTTTTCGCTATCTTAATATATCTTTGTTAGAAAGGACGTTATAACATTTGACGTGCATTTTTCTCGTTAAGATATAATGTCAGCAAATGGTAAAAACAACTATAAGATAATAATAACAATTGATTTAGAAAATCCAAATTATCAAAATGTATAACAAGAAAAGAAGCGGCATGAGGACGTGGAGACGCTGCCTGTTGGCAAGCTCATTCCTCATTGCCAGCTCCACGGCATTTGCCGAAAGCGACATCAGTGGCACTGTGGTCGATGCCAAGGGAACCCCATTGGCGGGAGTGGTAGTGAGAGTGGAAGGAAGCAAGAAAGGCACTATCACCGACGGCAACGGTCGCTACTCCATCGACGCCACGCCCTCGCAACGTCTGCAATTCTCGTTTCTCGGTTTCACGAGCCAAACGGTTAAGGCCGGGCAAAGCAGTCAAGTGGTGTTGCAGGAAGACGACAAGACCCTCAGCGAAGTGGTGGTAGTGGGCTACGGCACAATGCGAAGGAAGGACGTGACAAGTTCCATCACTACATTGAAACAAGACGACCTCAACCTTGGCGTTGTGACAACGCCTGGCGAGCTCTTGCAGGGCAAGGTTCCCGGACTCGTCGTCACTACCACGGCCGACCCCAACGGCGAGCCGTCTGTCACCCTTCGCGGCGCCTCCACGCTTCGCACGGGCGAGGCTATGCAACCTTATTATATAGTGGACGGCGTGCCTGGAGTGGACCTCTCATTGATATCACCCGACGACATTGAAAGCATCGACGTGCTGCGCGATGCCACGGCAACGGCCATATACGGCTCCAAGGCCGCCAACGGCGTCATCATCGTGACGACGAAAAAAGGGCACAACGGCACCGCGCGAATAGGTTATCGTGGATACGCTGCAATTGAAAGCGTGTCGAAAGACCTGGAGCTTGCCTCTGCCACAGACCTGCGCGATTACGCCAAGACCAACAACTTCACCTTGCCTGACGACAAGTGCGCCGACACCAATTGGCAGAAAGAAGTGGAGCGCATGGGCTTCAGCCACAACCACAACCTCTCGGTGAGCGGCGGGACCAACAAGTCGAGCTACAACGTCAGCCTCAACTATCTCAACCACAAAGGCGTGATAAAGGGCACCGACAAAGAGCGATTCTCGGCAAGGGCCTTGGCACAGTCAAAGGTGATGCACGACAGGCTCAGCCTCGCGCTCGGCGTGAACTACAGCCGCACGGAAAGCAACGACGTGCCAAGCGGAGGCGACTGGGGCGAGGGCGTCACCGACGCCATGGCATACTATTCGCCGATACAGCCGGTCAGGAACGAGGACGGCAGCTGGTTCAGCTCATCGAGCGTAACCCACTACTACAACCCCGTGTCGATGATAAACGAAGACATAATGAACTATGTGAAGAAACGGCTGCAAGTCACGGGCAAGGCCGACCTCAACATCATGAAAGGTCTCACCTGGAGCGCGCAGTTCTCTTACTCTGACAGGCAGAACATCACGTCAATCTACCACTCCACACAATCGCAAATCACGCAAAGCAACGGGCAGGCCACTCGCAGCACCTACTTCAGCGACAAGAAGGTGTTTGAGACTTATGCCAACTATCAAGCCAACATCGGCGACGACCACCGCCTCGGGTTCATGGCTGGATATTCTTGGGAAGAGTCAAACCAAGACGACGGCTTCGGGCTCACTGTGAAAGACTTCTACAACGACAACCTGAAGTATTATGACCTCACGTTCGCCAACAAGATTGACGGCATCGACGCCGTGGAGAGTGGCAACCTGTCTACCCTTCGCATGATTTCCTTCTATGGGCGTGCCAACTACTCGTTTGCCGACAAATACAGCCTCCAGGCGACCCTGCGTCGCGATGGCTCGTCGGCCTTCGGCAAGAACAACCGTTGGGCCACGTTCCCGTCGGTGAGCGCGGCTTGGCGACTGAGCGAGGAAAGCTTCATAAAGAAGCTCAACGTTTTCGACAACCTGTCGCTGCACGTCGGCTATGGCGTGAGCGGCAACTCGCTTGGCTTCGACGCCTTCACCGCCTTGCAGACATACGCGGCAACGGGATGGTTCCAGTATACCGACTCGAAGGGACAGACAAGCAACATGCACACCATCGGCGCCACTAACAACTCCAACCCCAACCTGAAATGGGAACGCACGGGGATGTTCAACATCGGCGTCGACTTCGGGTTCTTCGGTGGCCGGCTGTCGGGAACGGTGGAATACTACGACAAGCGCACCTCCGACCTCATTTATTATTACCCCGTGTCGACCAACCGCTACGCCTTCGGCACCATGACGGCCAACGTGGGCGACATAAGCAACAAGGGCGTGGAACTGAGCATACACGCCGTGCCGGTGATGACAAAAGACTTCAAGTGGTCCACGGCGCTTAACCTCTCGCACAACAGCAACAAGGTGGCGAAGCTCTCCAACCAGACGTTCTCGGTCAACTATATCAACGAGGCCGACTGCATGATTACCGGCAACAACGGTGTCTGCGTGCAGCGCATAATGGAAGGAAGCCCCATCGGGCAGTTCTATACCTACGAGTGGGCTGGATATGATGACAATGGCGTCAGCCAGTTTTACGTTCACGACCCTGCCACGGGCGAGCGCACCGGCGAGACGACCACCAAGCCTCAAGACACCGACCGCGTGAAGACCGGAAGCGCGCAACCCAAGCTTACTTACGGATGGAACAACACGCTGTCTTACAAGCGCTGGAGCCTCAACGCCTTCTTCCAAGGCGTCGTCGGCAACAAGATTTTCAACGCCCTGCGCGCGCAGGGCAACTGCGTAAGCCTTATCTCGCAGGGCAAGAACGTGCTGAAGGAGTGTCTCACCGACCAGAGATATGGCGACGTGAACTCGCAAGCGCCTTCCGACCGATGGATAGAGAACGGCAGTTACCTTCGCCTGTCGACGCTCACCCTGGCCTACGATTTCGGGAAGATAAGCGATTGGGTCAGCGGCCTCTCCTTCTATGCCACTTGCGACAACGTGTTCACCATCACGGGCTACAAGGGCACCGACCCGGAAGTGGACCTCGGCGGACTGACGCCCGGCATACAATGGCGCAACATGTATTATCCACACACTCGCACGTTCATGATGGGCGTGAAAGTCAACTTTTAATGTTTAAGCTATCATGGGAAAAATGAAATACTTAATGGCGGCGGCCATCGTCACCATGGCCGCGACGTCGTGCACCGACCTCGACGTTGATGTCATGTCGAAGCTGACGCAATATCCGACCGAGTCGGAGATAGCCTTGGAGGGAAAGATGGCAGATGCCTATTATGCCTTCCGCGAGCAACTCGGCAACAACTACAACCGCTACCAGACATTCTCCTCCGACGAGGCCACGGGCCTGAGCTTCGACGGCGACTACTACGACGGGGCTGAGAACATCAACCCCACCCTGCACACCTTCCTGGCAAGCGACAAGCCGCTCAACTGGTGGAGCGACGTGGCGGGCGGCATAACTCGATGCAACAAGCTCATAGGCGAGCTGTCGGAGCAGGACAACGCCACCACGAAGAGATACATCGCCAACCTGCGCGCCGTGCGCGCCTTCTACCATTTCATATTGATGGACAGCTATGGCGACGTGCCTATACTTGACAAGATATACGATGACAACGAGGCCATTGAGCGCAAGCCGCGCAAGGACGTGGCCGTGTTCATTGAGAAAGAGCTAAAGGAGTGCCTGCCAGACCTCTCCACCGCCAGCGACGCCTCCACCTACGGCAAGCCAAACAAGTGGATGGCTGAAGCGCTCTTGGTGAAGCTGTACATGAACTGGGCGGTGTACACCTGTGGCAACGTGGCCGACTATGACCCTAACACCACGGCCAACACCAAGCTCAACGACGCTGTGATGTATTGCGACGACATCATCAACAGCGGCCTCTTCAACCTCTCCGACAACTATCGCAAGAAGTTCCTCTACGACAACGGGGCGCAGATAAAAGACTTCATCTACGCCATGCCCTACGATTGCGTCTCCGCACAAGGCATGCTCTACGGACGCTTCCGCACGTTCAGGAAGATAGACCAAGGCTCGCCAACGGGCTATTACAACGGCCTGATGAAAAAGTCGTGCGCCGGCATCTGCGCCATGAACCCTGAGTTCAGCGACCTTTTCACCCTCAAGGGCGATGAGCGCAACAAGTGCGTGCTTATGGGCAAAGTGTTCATACACGACGCGATAACAGGCGAGGAGACCTCGACACCTTATATGTACAAGGGCGCGCAACTGGAGTTCACCAAGACCATAACGCTGAAAGATGGCGGAGAGGCACAGCTCAACGCCGGCGCCACTCCCGACGGATGGCGTCAAGGCTACAGGTCGATAAAGTTCTACCCCAACCCCAACGAGTTTGCCGAGCACGACCGCTACCAGAGCAACGACGTGCCCATATTCCGCTACGCCGACATATTGCTCGAGAAGGCTGAGGCCATTCTCCGCGGAGCCAATGCCACCAACGGCGACACGCCACAGAGCCTGCTCAACCAGATACGCGCCTATGTCAACGCGCCACTGCTCGACCATGCCCCGTCGCTGAAAGACATTCTCGATGAGCGAGGCCGTGAGTTCTTCGACGAGAACTGGCGCCGCAACGACATGATACGCTTCGGAACCTTCGAGAGCGAGTACGGATTCCACAGAAAAGGATTCGCCAACGCCAACTTCGACAAGCAGCGCCGAGTGTTCCCCGTGCCAACGTCAGTGATGGAGGAGAACACCAACTGGAAACAAAACGCCGGATATTGACAGAAAGCAAATAACCCTTGCATATCCCACGACATTCCAACTCTTTCCGATTCAGTATACACCGGAAAGGTGTTGGAATGTTTTTTGAATATAAAAGAACAGGGCTGGATTTCACGCTATCGTGAATCCAGCCCTGTTTGGTTATCCGCGCTTTGCTAACACAAGGAACGCGAGCGACGCCGCAAGGCAAGCTATCCATTTGATTTAAGGCAAGCTATCCCATTTGATTTAGGGATGACGCGTCGCGCTTCTTGGCGGTTAAGCTTCGTTCACTTGGTCAACGTGAGCTTAGCCGATTGCACGTTGGCACTGTTGGCGCCAATCATTATGTCGAAGTCGCCCGGCTCAAGCACCGTCTTGCCCTCATTGTCGTAATAGCTGAGTGTAGCGGCGTCGATGTCAAACGACACCGTCTTGCTCTCACCCTTCGCAAGGTGAATGCGCTGGAAGCCCTTGAGCTCTTTCACCGGTCTTACGATGCTGGCGAAACGGTCACGGATGTAGAATTGCACGATTTCATCGCCATCGCGACTGCCCGTATTGGTGATGGTAGCGGTTGCCGTAACCTTGCCACCAGCCTTCATCGTCGACGAGGAAAGCGTCACCGGGGAGTAGCTGTAAGATGTGTAGCTCAAGCCATATCCGAAAGGATAAAGCGGGCCATGCGTCACGTCGGTGTAGTTGCTCTGAAACTTGCGGAACACCTTGCTGCCGTCCTCCACGGGGCGACCCGTGTTGAGGTGATTATAATAGAGAGGCTCCTGGCCGGTAGTGCGCGGGAAACTGTTTACCAACTTACCCGTCGGCACCTTGTCGCCAAAGAGCACGTCGCAGATGGCGTCACCGGTCTCAGAACCAGCGAACCACACGTTCATGATAGCCGCCGCATTGTCGTTCTCCCACGAGAGCACGGTGGGACGTCCGGCGAAGTTGAGCAGCACCACGGGCTTGCCCGTCCTCACGAGAGCCTTCAGCAAGCGAGCCTCAGCGTCGGGCATGGTAAGGTCGGAACGCGCTGAGCTCTCACCGCTCATATCCGCCAGTTCACCGAGGCAAGCCACGATGACATCGGCGTTTTTGGCCACTTTCAGTGCCTCTGCCAGCATTTGCTTGGCATCGCCGCGCGGTATGGGGCGACCAATGCCGACCGCCTCCTGACGCACGCTGTCGTCGTAGATATTTGAGCCTTGGGCGTAGGTCACCGTCGCCTTGTCGCCAAGATAGCGCTGCATGGCTTCCTTTACGGTGGCGTATTTCTCAGGCTTGTCGCCCGTCGACCAGCATCCTGGAAGGTTGTTGCGCGTGTCGGCGAGAGGGCCTATAAGGGCGATGGAACCTTGCTTTTTCAGTGGCAGGATGTCGTTGTCGTTCTTCAGCAACACGAACGTCTGCGCGGCTATGTCGCGCGCCGTTTGGCGATGCTGGGCAGTGTACAGTTCCTTCTTCTCGCGCTTGGGGTCGCAATAGCGATAAGGGTCATCGAATAGCCCGAGCTTGTATTTAGCCTCCAAGACACGTCTGACGGCCTGGTCAATCTGCGCCATCTTCACGGTGCCATTGTCAAGGCAAGCCTTCAACTGTACAAGGAAAGCCGAGGAGCACATGTCCATGTCGGTTCCGGCGTTCATGGCTTGCGCCGTACTTTGCATCTGGTCGCCGAAGCCCCAGTTCGTCATTTCGTTGATGGAGCCGTAGTCGGTCACGAGGAATCCATTGAAGCCCCACTGACCACGCAGCACGTCGGTTATGAGCCAGCGGTTGCCCGTGGCCGGCATGCCGTCGACGATGTTGAACGACGACATCACCGAGCCCACGCCAGCCTCGACCGCGGCCTTGTATGGCGGCAGATATTGATTGTACATGCGCAGGCGGCTCATGTCCACCGTGTTGTAGTCGCGTCCGGCCTCAGACGCGCCGTAAAGGGCATAGTGCTTCAGGCACGCCATAAACTCATTCTTGGCATATCCCTGCCTCTCGCCTGAGCCTTGATAGCCACGTATGGCAGCCGCGGCCATCACCGATGAGAGATAAGGGTCCTCGCCGTAGCCCTCAGCCACGCGCCCCCAACGGGCATCGAGAGCCACGTCGACCATAGGGCTGTAGTTCCAGCAGATGCCGCTCGCCGTGGCCTCCTCAGCCGCCATGCGCGCGCCGTCCTCTATGGCTTGCGGATTCCACGAGCACGCCTGCGCCAATGGGAGGGGCAGCACCGTCTCGTAGCCGTGAATCACGTCGAGACCGAAGATGAGGGGGATGTGCAGGCGGCTCTTCTTGACCGCCACCTCCTGCAACGCCCTGACCTTGGCGGTGCCTTTCGTGTTGAGCACCGCGCCAAGCATGCCTTTTTCCACCAGCTCCACCAGCGGCGAGTTGGTCTTGGCGCCCGTGGTAAGGTCGGTTCCTGGCATGAGGTTGAGCTGTCCTATCTTCTCCTCAACGGTCATCTTGGCCATCAAGTCGTCCACAAACTCGTTCATGGGCTTCTTTTGGGCATGAAGCGAGAGACAAGACATGAGAATCGAAAAACACAATATTGTCTTCTTCATAAATATTATAACATTAAAAGTTAGTTGCAATTCGGAGCGTAGGCTTTAGTGGTTACCATTCGGGGGCGCGGACGGGCACCATGAGTATATAGTGCACCATCACACGCAAAATTAAGAATAATTTTCAAGCATTTCTTCTGATGCTTAAAAAAACATAACGGCCACACGTCCGTCCCCGCAAGTCGCGACCATTGGGGCGGTGTCGACGACACGCCATGTCACCCACGCCACGCCAACGAATAGGCAGCGTTTATTGTTTTTGGAACACCCTGACGTAATCTACCTTCATCGTGGCAGGCAGCGCGGTCTCGTCCACGCCTTTCTGTCCGCCCCAGCTTCCGCCCCACGCGAGATTGAGGATTACATAGAAAGGCGCGTTGAACGGCCAATAGGTCTTCGTCTTGTTGTCGGGCGTGTAAGTGAAGTATTTCTCGCCGTCGATATAGTAGGCCATGTAATCCTCGGTCCACTCGCAGGCATAGGTATGCCATCCGCCCTCGGCGTTGGCGAGATATTTCTCCTTGTGCTCTTTCGCCGTTCCGCCGTTGTTGTAGCCATTGCAGTGGATTGTCGACGACACGTAGTTGGGATTATAGCCCACTTCCTCCATGATGTCGTTTTCGCCGTCTTCCGGCCACTTGTTGAAGTTGACAGGCATCATCCAGAACGCGGGCCAAGTGCCCCTGCCCTTCGGCAGCATGATGCGCGCCTCTATCCAACCGTATTTCCAGCCCGTGTTGCGGCAGGCGTATATTCTGCCCGAGCAGACGCGCCCGGCGTCGTTCTTATAGCACGTGATGCTCAACTCGCCATCCGACAGGCTCGTGACCTTTCCGTCGTTCACGTAATATTGCAGCTCGTTGTTCACCCATCCGGCGTTTTGTATCTCATGTGTCCAGTCAGAGCCCAACGTCTTTCCGTCGAACTCGTCGTGCCACACGAGCTTGTATCCATCCGGGGCCTTGATGTCGCCGCCCGACGGGTCAACCGCCGGCGACGCCTTCTGCACTACCGGTATGGAGACCGCCTGTACGCCCGACACTATCTTCACGTTTCCGGCGCGCGCGTCCTTGGCGTTGTTGGCCTCCACGGTCACGCTCACAGACCCGCTCTTCGATGTCGTCCCGGTTGAGTTCACCTTTATCCAATTGTCCTCCGAATAGGCGCGCCATTCCTTCGGGGCGTCGGCCACGGCTATCGAGAACGTTCCGCCCCCCGCCTCGCAGTCTATGCTTGAAGGTGAGGCCGTGAGGGCAGACGTGGCCACGTTGTTGTCGCCGCCACCATTGCCACCGCAAGCCGTGAGCGAGAGGAACAAGAAGAACAACAGGAGCAAATTGCTTGTTTTCATTGCCAAGATTTATCTATTGGATATACAAAAGGGCATGCCACGCCTTTCGTCGCATGGCACGCCCTGTTTATAGCATGGTTTTTATTTAGCTGACTTCTGAATGGTGATGTCGCTTATGGTGACCACTGTCCCTGCAGGCGCGCCACCGAAGTCGAGCACCACGTTCACCGACGATGCATCAGCCGTGAGAGCCTTAGCCGGCACCTTTATCTCGGTGTCGGTGTCAGCGGCAATGTCGTGACGGCCATCGGTGAAGAACACCTTGTCGTTGTCCACGCTCACCACCTTGAAGGTCATTTGCGGTATGTCGGTGGTGGAATGCACCTTTATGCGCATGTCGTAGTTTTCTCCGGCCACAACTGGCAAGAGCTTGCCGAGGGTCTCGGTGTGGAATATCACCTGGGCCTGCCATTGCAGGCTGCTCTCGTCGGGCAGTGTCACCTGGTACTTGCCGCCGCCGAGCGCCTTGAAGCCTATCGGGTCGGGGTTGGCCGCCCAGCTGTCGCCATTGACATAATAGAAGGTCATCATCGACTCGTCGAAGTTGTCGTCTATTTGCTTCCATATGTTGTTTGGCGAGTCATAGGTATAGACCGTCGGGTCTTCCACCACCTCGGGCAGCTTGGTGCCGTCGTCGTTGGCATGGTCTTTCAAGACGATGCTCTCCACGTTGATGGTCGTGTTGTCGGCGTTACCGCCAAAGTCGAACACTATCTTTACCTGCGAGGCGTTGATGCCCTTCACGTTGCTCTTCCAGAAGCAGACAGGCTCGCCGGCTTTCAGCGTGGCCTTTTCCATGAAGAGGAAGTTGTTGTCGTCCGCCGCGTCGGTCACCTTGATGGTCACACCGTTGTGGTCGGTGTTGGAGGTGAGTATGACGGAGAAGTCGTAGTTCTTGTCGGCCGAGAGCGAGATGTTGGATGGCAAGTGCATCTGTCCCTGCCATTGTTCGGTGGTGGCAGTGGGCAGTGAGATGCCCTCATAGTCGTAGCCGTCCATGCTGTACGACGGGTCGGGTATCTGGCTCCATCCCGGTGCGTAATAGAACATGCTTGGCTTGTGGGCCGAGGCGTCCTCGCTCCGCCAGAGGTTGAAGTCGCTGTCCACGACGAATCCGCCAAATCCGTTCATCTTGGTCTTGTTGACATGGAACGTCTGCGTCAGGCTTCCGTCGGATATGCCGTTGCGGTTTTTCACCTTGCACTCCACGGTGTAGTCGCCAGCCTTGCGATAGTAGGCCGAGTCCTTGTAGGCCGACGAATAGCGCGAGCCATTGATGATCCACACTGGCGTGACGCCTTTTACCGACTGGTCGAAATCGAAATGGGCCTGGTTGGTGTTCTGGTCTACCGTCACCTTGAAGGCGTCGGCGTAATCGCCCACCTGCGGCAGGCCGTTGGGGTCGGCGCCACTGTACTCCTCTGGCGAGCAAGCCGCGAGAGCCAAGGCCGCGAGACATGTAACGAATATCTTTGTTTTCATGATATATTATTCTTTTATTATCCTTTATTCCCTTTTATGACTAATAGTCGTTCTGTTGAAGATTTGGATCAGCAGACAGTTCCCCTTGCGGTATTGGAAGATACTTCTTGCTCTCTGTCCATGATGCCGTGCGGTTGCCTTCCTCGTCGGGGACGAGAGTCGTGGCGGCCTTGCCCGTGCGCACGAGGTCCCAATAGCGTTTTCCCTCGCCCAGGAACTCCAAGTGGCGCTCGTTGACGATGGCGTCGATGCTGACAGCCGTCAGGTCGGCGATGCCGGCGCGCTCACGCAGCATGTTGACATACCTCAAGGCCGTGGCGTTGTCGCCATTGGTGCGCAGCAGCAGCTCGGCGGCGTTGAGCAACGTCTCTGCATAGCGATACACTCGCAGATTGTTGTTGAAGTTGAGGTCGGCGTCCCATCCAGCGTCTTTCACGTTGTCTACCAATGGCAAGTACTTACCCTGGAAGAGGCCGGTGTTCATGTGTCCCGGCGTGTAGGTGACGCCATTCTCAAGGGCCACCTTGTCGGCGTCGAAGATGGAGACGTCGCGACGGACGTCCTGGCCAGAGTACATGTCGTAGATGGCATGGCGCACGGGACCGAAGCCCCAGCCATTGTCAACGCCAGCCACGCCCGACGTCCAGCCGCGAGGGCCAAGCAGGCGGGGCAGCACCGTGCCGCCCACGGCGAGAGGCGAGCTCCATCCACGCTGGTGGTTGTTGTCGTCGTAGTTGATTTCGTAGATGCTCTCCGAGCACCACTCCCCGCCCTCTGTCCAAAGGGCCTTGAAGTTGGGGTTGAGGGCGTACTGCCCGCTCTGGATAATCTCGTTCATGTAGGCCAACGCCTTGGCGTAGCGGCTCTCATCGTTTTGGTACATCACGAGCTCAGCGTAGAGCATGTAGGCGAAAGCCTTGGTCACGCGTCCCTCGTTGCCAGAAGAGGCTTTCATCGGCAGCACTGAGCCGTATTTGTCGAGCGCGTCCTCAAGGTCGGTTATGATGTTGGTGTACACCTCGTCGGCCTTGAGCTGCGGGGCCTTGTAGTCGCCGCTGAGGTTCTCGGTGAAGTAAGGTATGTTGCCCCAGAACTTCCACAGAATCATGTAGTAGTAGTCGCGCAGCACACGCGCCTGTGCCGTGTAGGAGTCGGCATTCGCCTGCGTGAGGTTGTTGCCTTGCGTGGCGAGGGCCTTGCCCACGTAGCTGATGAGGTCGTTGCAACGCTTCACGCCGCTGTACTCGTCGGTCCACAACGACGGCAACGTGTTCTCCGACGTGGCCTTGAAGTTGAAAATCAGCTGCCAGTTCAAGTTGTCGCTCGCGCTGCCGCCGCCAGGATAGCAGTCGTCGCTCATGATGTCGCTGCAAAGGTTTATCGGCGCGTAGGCGCCGTTGCCCCAGTCGGCCCAGTGGAGAGGGTCGTAAGAAGCCGTCAAGGCCTCCTGTATATGCTCATCGGTGGTATAGTATTCTTTGACATCGTCGGAAGTAGGCGACTTCACATCAAGGAAGCCCTCGCCACATCCCGTCAGCCCGACAGTGGCCAAGCTCATGATGCCAAGAATGAATATGTTTGATTTCTTCATGATGTTTTTATGATTATGTTAGGAAGTGAGAAGTTAAAGTGTGATGTTGAATCCTACAGTCCACGTGCGGGCTTGCGGATAAACACCATAGTCCACGCCAAGCGAGGTACCGCCGGAGGCTATCTCCGGGTCGAAACCATGATACTTGGTGAACGTGAGCAGGTTCTCGGCGCTGACATAGAAGCGCAGGCGCTCCACCATGAACTTCATGGTAAGGCTCTTCGGGAGGGTGTATCCCAAGGTGATGTTCTTCAAGCGGAAATATGAGCCATCGAAGATGTAGAGGTCGCTCGACTGCCAGTTGTTGGCGTCGCCATTGAAGAGGCGGGGAATCTTGTTAGACGTGCCTGGGCCTGTCCATCGTCCGAGCATCCATGAGGGATAGTTGCTCGAGGCGATGTCGGTGCGGTGTGTGGCGTCGAACACGTCCACTCCGGCCACGCCCTGCCAGAACATGTTGAAGTCGAGGCCTTTCCATGAGGCGTTGAAGTTGATGCCATAGGTCCACTTTGGCGTTCCGTTGCCGATGTCGGTGCGGTCGTTGTTGTCGATAAGGCCGTCGCCGTTCACGTCGACGAAGCGCACGTCGCCGGGCTGCGCGTTGGGCTGGACAGGCTTGCCTTCAGCATTGACATAGCTGTTGACCTCATCCAAGGTCTGGAAGATGCCGGCGGTCTTGTAGCCGTAGAAGAACGGGAAAGGATGTCCGTTCTCGGCACGCGTGATGGTGCCGATGCCCTGGAAGGAGTCGAGGTCGGCATAGCCGCTCTCGTTGCCATATTCCAGCAGGGTGTTGCTCAGGTAAGAGGCGTTGCCCTTGATAGAGAAGTTGGCGTCGGCGACGTGCCACTTGTAGCCAAGCTCAAACTCAACGCCGCGGTTGCGCATGTCGCCAACGTTGCCGATAGGCTTCGCCTCACCCACGTAGGAAGGTATGTTCATGGTCATCAGCATGCCATTGGTGCGCTTGTTGAAGTAGTCGACGGTGAACGTGAGGGCAGAATGGAAGAACGCAAAGTCGAGACCCAAGTCGGCCTGCTCGCTCTCCTCCCATTTCAGGTCGGGGTTGGCAAGGCCGCTCGCCTTTGAGCCAAGCACGAGGTTGACGGGATTGCCGAAATAATAGTTGTTGCCCGATGCCGTGTTGACCGTGTAGCGGAAGTTGCCGATATTATCGTTACCGTTCTTACCCCAAGAGAAACGGGCCTTGAGGATGTTGAGCCATTGCGGCATCTTGAGATATGGCTCGTTGGCGATGTTCCAACCCAGCGACACAGAGGGGAACGTGCCGAACTTGTGGTTGGCGCCAAAGCGGCTGGAACCGTCGCGGCGAAGGGTGACCTGTGCCATGTAGCGCTCTTGGTAGTTGTAAGACAGACGCCCGAAGAGCGACGTCATCTTATACGGGTCGTAAGGATAGGCGTTGACGGAGTGGTCTACCACGGCGCCGTTCACCGTGCCGTCGTCGGCATAGGTCAGGCGATAGTTGCCGTTGGCGTAGGCTATCGAAGGCTTGAGAGGGTTGACAAGATACTTCTTAGAGCCGTCAATCTGGTAGCCGCTGTACGACAGCGCGCTTTGGCCGAGCACGATGTTGAAATGGTGGTCGCCGAAGGTCTTGTCGTAGGTCAGCGTGTTTTCAACCTGCCACGTGGTGTTGCGGCAGTTGTTCACCGTGGCGTTAGTATATTGCGAGTTGTTGTTGGCAGAGTTGTAGAAGGTCTGCAGCGTGGCAGTCTCCGATCCCCAGAAAGACATGTCGGCCATGTAGGAGAAGCGGTATTTCAGGTTGTCTATCACGCCAAGCTCGGCAGAGAAGTTGCCGGTGAAGTGGTGGCTCCATCCTGGCTGTGAGGGCTCAAGCAGCAGGCCGAGAGGGTTGTTCATCTCGTTGTAAGCCGTGCCGGGAATCATGACTACGTTGCCGTTCTTGTCTTTCACGTCGTCGTATGGCGTGAGCACGCCCTTGGGGTCTTTCGTGTAATCGGTATATGTATAGCGGTTGTGCTGTGCCGTAGCTGCGTCGCCAGTGACGAAAGGCGGCAGTATTGGCGACAAGGCGAGCGCTGAGCCAAGCACCGAGCCCCACGTGGAGTTGGCTTCGATGGTCGTGCTCTTGATGCGGGCATAAGAGAGGCTGACGCCGAGGTCGAGCTTGTTGAGGAAGTTGCGGTCCTTGGTGGCGTCGAGTACGTTCATGTTGGTGTTGGAACGCAAGGTCAAGCGGTTATAGTTTGACTTGCCGTAGTTTCCGCCCACGATACCTTCCTGGTCGTAGTAGCCCATTGAGAGATAATACTTCACGCGGTCGTTTCCGCCATTCACTGAGACATCGTGCTTCTGCACCGGCGCGTTGTCGTTGAACACGAGGTCTTGCCAATCGGTGCCCGTGGTGACGGCATTGCCGTTGATGTCGGTCAGATGGTATGGGTCGGCGTAAAGAGGCGACTGGCCTGAGTTGACATATTGCTCGTTTTGCAGGATGGCATAGTCGGTGGCATTGAGCACGTCGCGCTTGCGCCATTTCGACTGCCAGCCATAAGAGAAGTCGTAGTTGATTTGCGCCTTGCCGCTCTTGCCTTGCTTGGTGGTGACAAGCACGACGCCATTGGCGGCGCGCGCTCCATAGATGGCACCTGAGGCGGCATCCTTCAGCACCTCTATGCTCTCAATGTCGTTGGGGTTGAGGGCGTCGATGCCTGACGAGCCTTCATAAGGTATGCCGTCGATAATATAAAGTGGGTCTGAGTTGTTGATGGTACCCGTGCCACGCACGCGAATACGGGCGGCGGCGCCTGGCTGACCGGAGTTTGACGTCACGTTGACGCCGGCGGCGAGTCCCTTCAGCGCGTTGTCGACACGCACCGGAGCCGTCTCTGCCAAGTCGGACGCGTCGACCTTGGCTATGGAAGCCGTCACCACGCTCTTCTTCTGTACGCCATAACCAATGACGACAACCTCGGATATGGTCTTCTGGTCTTCGAGAAGGGTGACACGCATGTCGGTAGAACCTTTCTTTTCCTGGGTCACGAAACCTATATAGGAAAAGACGAGTGTAGAGCCTGGCTGGCCCTTGAAAGAGAATTTGCCGTCAAGGTCGGTGACAGAACCTCGGGAACTGCCTTTCTCCATGACGGACGCGCCAACGATTGGCTCACCGGACTTGTCGACGACCGTGCCCTGGAACAAAGCGTCCTGGGCCCATGTCACAACAGTACACAGCAGAGCTACCAATAGGGTAATTAGTCTTGCTTGTTTCATGTGAGTTAAAAAATTTAATTTTGGTTTTCTTGGTTTATGTTGCAAAGGTAGTAAAAAACGATACACGATATAAAGAGATGTTCTCAAAAAGTGGATTCCACAAAAACGAGAATAAGCGTAAGCCGTTGATTTTCAGAATCAACTGTTTACGCTTATATTCCGACAAAAGTAGATGGAATCTGAATGTCGCAGCTTGACGAAAAGGCTGCGCCAGGGGCGGTTTGCCCCCATATTCATCATTACTTCAACCCCAAAATCTTCACCGTATGCTTTGCAGGGTGCGGGTAGGGATGGTTAGGGGTCGTCAGCAACCCGAATGGCCCAATGCGGCGATTTGCCAATGCGCCGACGCTAAATTGTAAAATATTATTGCCAAAATTTAACACTTGGAAACCGGTGCAAATAGAGCGGAAAAACTGTCGGAGGCTACCCCTTTTCGGCACCGCCGGTGTCTTTTTTACCAAATTTTGTTGCCATAGTAGCCAAATGGCGTCACCGTTACACCGTAACGGCAACGCGATTACACCGTAACGGCAACGCGATTGCACCGTAACGGCGACGCGATTGCACCGTAACGGCGACGCGATTTTTGCGAATTGGCAACGTCCGGAAAGCGCAAATAATGCAAACAGTTGACATTCAACGGTTTATAGAAACAGCCTGAGAATCGATTTTTTTCGACCAAGAGACTGCTTGGTTGAAAAAAATCGATTCTCAGACGACCATTTGTAAAATATTATTATTCACTTTGCAGGGGCCGTTACTCCCTTCTTTTCCACCATTATCGGGGGCCGTACATGCCCATGGCTTGCATGCCATCACTCTTGGCGGAAAAGCCGCGTCAAGGGCGGTTTATCACCTCCAACGCCTTTGTCACGATGTCGCTTTGCTGGTTCATGACCTGGAAATATTGGCTCATGTCCCATATGTCGCGAGCGATGAGAGCCTTGAGCTGGGCACGCAGGTAAACGAGGGTGCGGTCAAGCTCAGCCTTGTCCTTGGGCTCTATCTTCTGCTTCTTGCCGTCGCTGATGATGCTGTCGACAAGTTGTTGCGGGACCGTGAAGTGTTCGAGATAGGCGCTGAACTGCGGATATTTTGCCTTGAGCTGCTTGCGGTGCGAGTCCATGAATTTAAGGTCGTTGTCCAACACTATTCCCTTCGCCATCAGCTTGCGGTGGAATGTGGTGAACCTCATGGTGTCGAGAGGCACGAAATAGTCGGGCATGATACCTCCCCCGCCATACACCACGCGGTTCTTGCGAAGGGTGTGGAACTTCAGAGAGTCGGCAAAATGTATGCTGTCGGCGGAATAAAGCTCTCCGTGCTTATAGCGTGTGTCGAGCTCCATCTCATAGTCCTTGCGGTCGCCCTTCACGTATGGCTTCTGTATGCAGCGACCCGACGGGGTATAATAATGTGCGATGGTGAGCCTCATCATCGAACCGTCAGGAAAGCCCACGGGGCGTTGCACCAATCCCTTTCCGAAGGAGCGTCTGCCCACCACCGTGCCACGATCCTGGTCTTGCAAGGCACCTGTGACAATCTCGGCGGCTGAGGCCGTCAGCTCATTTATCAAGACCACCACCTTGCCGTCAACGAGCTTGCCGTCGCCCTTCGCCACATATTCTGACCGTGGCACCTGGCGACCTTGCGTATATACGATGAGGTCGCCCTTGCGCAAGAACTCATTGGCTATGCTCACGGCGGCCTGCAAATAGCCGCCTCCGTTGTCTTGCAAGTCGAGAATGAGGTTCCGCATGCCCTTGCCTTTAAGGTCGCTGACGGCTGTCATGAACTCGTCGTAGGTCGTGGCGCCAAAACTGCCTATACGGATATAACCCGTGGCAGGAGCTATCATGTACCAACCGTCGATGGTCTTCACCGGAATCTTGTCGCGAACCACGGTGAAATGGAGCTTTTCCGCTATTCCGCGCCTTGCTATGGTGAGCTTTACCTTTGTACCCTTGGGACCTCTCAGCCTCCTCATTATCTCCTCTCGGCTCATCTTCACACCGGCTATCGCCGTGTCGTTTACGGCTATGACGCGGTCGCCCGACATGATGCCCACTTTCTCGGAAGGGCCTTTCGCCACGGTTTGTATCACGAGCAGCGTGTCTTCCTGCATGTTGAACTGTATGCCGACACCCTCGAATGAGCCATTGAGCGACTCGTTCATGGCCTTGGTCTCCTTGGCCGTGGTGTAAGAAGAATGAGGGTCGAGCTTCGCAAGCATCCCTCGAATGCCGTCCTCCACAAGCTTGTTTTGGTCGACGGAGTCGACATAGAAACTATTTATGGCTATCTCCGCGATTTGCAACTTGCGCAGAGGCGAGTCCTTGCCAAAGTCCAATCGCAGTTGTGCCTGTGCCGGCGCCGACAAGAAAAGCGGCAACAGCAAAAGGGTGGCATGGAGAAAATGCGTGATGTGTTTCATCATAATAACGTGTTTCAAGGCGCGAGCCTGTCAAAAAGTGTGTTAAAGCGTCAGTCTATCAAATCGGTGTCTTGAGGCAAGTCTTCCTCAATGACAAGATTGTCGATGATGAAGTTTTGACGCTCCATGGTGTTCTTGCCCATGTAGTATTCGAGGAGCTTCTGCACCTGGTCGTTCTTGTGGAGCGTCACTTGCTCGAGACGCATGTCAGGACCGATGAAATGGACGAATTCGTCGGGTGAAATCTCTCCAAGGCCCTTGAACCTGGTAATCTCCGGGTCTGGCCCGAGGTCGCGTATGGCGTTGAGCCTTTCCTCCTCGCTATAGCAATAGCGAGTGATGAAATCGCCCTTTTTCTCGTTAGCTGCCAGTCGCGCGTCGGCGGCTGCAATGACCTTCTTGCTCTTTATCTTGGTGCGGCGGTTGCGCACGCGGAAGAGAGGGGTCTGGAGCACGTAGACGTGGCCTTTCTTGATAAGCTCGGGATAGAACTGGAGGAAGAATGTGATGAGTAGCAACCGGATGTGCATGCCATCGACATCGGCATCAGTCGCCACGATAACCTTGTTGTAGCGCAAGTTGTCGAGACCGTCCTCAATGTCGAGCGCCGCCTGCAAGAGGTTGAACTCCTCGTTCTCGTAGACCACCTTCTTGGTCAACCCAAACGAGTTGAGAGGCTTTCCGCGCAGCGAGAACACGGCTTGCGTGTTCACGTCGCGGCTCTTCGTGATGCTTCCGCTTGCCGAGTCGCCCTCGGTTATGAAGATG
Source organism: Prevotella sp. (assembly GCA_022769825.1). Classification (GTDB taxonomy): domain Bacteria; phylum Bacteroidota; class Bacteroidia; order Bacteroidales; family Bacteroidaceae; genus Prevotella. Next base: position 40,634 of record JALEJI010000075.1, read on the forward strand.
CTCGACTCTTCCTTGCGGTCATCCTTCGTGTCGCTGTAGTGGACCCTGCAGTCGCGCAACTTGCGATTGTGGAGGTTGGCCTTCTTGGCGCGCTCACGCGCCAGCTTGGTAACGCCGGCCATGGCCTTGCGCTCGTGCTCGCTCTCCTTTATCTTGTTTTCCAGCACGTCGGCTACATCCTCTTTGTGAATGTGCAGATAGTTGTCGACCTCGCGCTTCACGAAGTCGCCGACATACTTGTTTATGGTCTCGCCACCGGGTTCCATGAGCGTGGAGCCGAGCTTGATTTTTGTCTGCGACTCAAACACCGGCTCTTCCACGTTGATGGCGATGGCCGCCACTATGCCGTTGCGAATGTCGGTGTACTCATAGTTCTTGTCGTAGTATTCCTTGATGGTCTTGGCTATATGCTCCTTGAACGCGCTCTGGTGGGTGCCGCCTTGCGTGGTGTGCTGGCCATTGACAAAGCTGTGGTATTCCTCACCATACTGGTTGGTATGGGTGAAGGCAATCTCTATGTCCTCGCCCTTGAGGTGGATGATGGGGTACAGCGGGTCTGTCGTCATGGTGTCGACAAGCAAGTCCTCAAGGCCGTTGCGGCTCTTGATGCGCCTGCCGTTATACATTATGGTAAGCCCGCTGTTAAGGTAAGTGTAGTTGCGGAGCATGGTCTCCACGAACTCATCGTGGAAAGAATAGTTCTTGAAGAGCGTATTGTCCGGCTCAAAGAATATGTACGTGCCGTTCTCGTCATGCGACGGCTCCGTCTTGTCGCTCTTGAGCTTGCCTTTCTCAAACACGAGAGCGCGCACGTTGCCCTCTCGGTAACTCTTCACTTCGAAACGCGAGCTCAGGGCGTTTACCGCCTTCACGCCGACACCGTTGAGACCGACACTTTTCTTGAATGCCTTGGTGTCGTACTTTCCGCCGGTGTTCAGCATCGACACCGCCTCCACGAGCTTGCCTTGCGGTATGCCACGGCCATAGTCGCGGACCGACACGCGGAGATTGTCGTCGATGTCGACCTCTATGCGGTCGCCGGCGTTCATCTTGAACTCGTCGATGGAGTTGTCGATAACCTCCTTGAGCAACACGTAGATGCCGTCCTCGGGCAGGTTGCCATCGCCCAAACGACCGATATACATGCCCGGACGCGTGCGGACATGCTCCATGTCGGACAGGTGCCGGATGTTGTCGTCGGTATATGATGGCGTGTCGGGTGATGCCGGAGTGATATTTTCGTCTGCCATACTATCTAATATATATCATGTAAATATCGTTCACCACTCTCAGACGCGTCAGCCTATTTGCTTGCGATAGCATCGTCTTCTCTTGTGGTTGATGTGCTCAAGGTTGCCCCACTGGCTTTGCACGCTGTTGTTGTCTTCCATCTCCACGTTGGTCTCGCCCCACTTGAAGCCATAGTCGATATAGCGCGGTATGAGGTCGGCAAACAGCAAGGCGTTGGCTCCCTTGGTGCGGTATTCGGGCAAGAAGCCTATGAGCAGCAAGTCGACGCCCTCGGTCTTGTGGAACTTCAACGCCCTAAGCAGGTGCCACCAACCGAACGGGAACAACCGGCCACGGTGGCATTTCTGCATGGCGCGGGCCATCGACGGCATGGTGACGCCCACGCCGATGAGCTTGTCGTCCTTGTTGCCGTCAACCACGAGGGTGACGAGGTTGAGGTCAAGCATCGGCAAATACGACTTCACGTAATCGTCGATCTGGCGCTCGGTGAGCTCCACGTAGCCGTAAAGGTCCTTGTAGGTCTCGTTGATGAGCCTGAAGATGTCGTAGACGATGGTGCCATGCTTCACGTCTTTCTTTGTTATCTTCTTCACGTGAAGGTTGTAGCGCTTCTCTATCATGGCCGAGAGCTTGGCAAACTTCTCAGGGGTCTTCTCCGGCATGGGGAGATAATACTCCACGTAGTCGTTGTCCTTGACCCATCCGCCAAGCTTCTCCATGTGCTCAGGATAGTAGGGGTAATTGTAGATCGTGGGCATGGTGCCGAGCTTGTCGAAGCCCATGATGAGCATGCCCTCGGGATCGAGGTCGGTGAAGCCAAGCGGGCCAACCATGGCGGTCATGCCCTTGCTCTTGCCCCAAGCCTCAACTGCGTCGAAGAGAGCCTTTGTCACCTCTATGTCGTCCACGAAATCTATCCAGCCAAAGCGCACGTCTTTCTTGCCGAACTTCTCGTTGGCGCGATTGTTGATGATGGCGGCCACGCGACCGGCGAGCTTGCCATCCTTATAAGCCATGAAATACTCCGCCTCGCAGAAGTCAAAGGCGACGTTCTTGTCACGGCTGAGAGTGTTCATGTCATCAAAAAACAAAGTCGGGGCATCATAGGCGTTGCCCTTGTAAAGATCGTAATGGAAATCTATAAACTTGGCAAGATCCTTCTTTGTCTCTACCCTTTTAATCTCTATCGACATCTGGTATAAATATTATCTTATGCTAAATTATTGAAGTACAAACATTTAGTGGGCAAAAGTAATCAAAAACAAGGAAAAGGCAAAGTGAATTTACATTTTTAAGACAAAAAAAATGACATGGCCGACTTCGCGGAACTATTTTGCCTCAAAATCGTTTATCTTTACGAACTTTTCCTTTATGGCCTGCCTGCCCCGGAAGATGTTTATTTTCACTTGTTCCTCGGTCATGTCGAGCAGCCTCGCAATCTCCTTATACGCCTTTCCTTCAAAATCGCGAAGCTGTATGCACGATTTCTGCTTCTCTGGCAACGAGTCCACGATATGGCGCACCATCGCCATCTGGTCGTTGACGACGGTTTGCTGCGATGGCGTGTAAGACGTGTCGGGCCGTTCGTTTTGCGAACTGTCAAGGCTCTCGTTGCGCGAGTTCACGCTCCTGACATAATCGAGCGCCTTGTTGCGGCAGATGGTGAAACAGAAAGCCTCTATGTTGTCTATGCTGGTCCACGACTCCCGTCGATCCCAGACCTTTATCAGCGTTTCCTGCACAATATCCTCTGCCTCGGCACTGTCGAGCGTGATGCGCAGCGCCAAGCGATAAAGCTGGTTTTTCAGCGGGAGGATATCATTCTGGAAACTTATCATTTATATCATTCTATCGTGGTGCCGCCATCGGTGCCCAACGCTTCGGCCTTGGTGATGATGACGCGCCTCACGCCCTGCCCTACCGCTGCAAGGGCGTTTTCTATCTTTGGTTTCATGCCGCCGCTGATGGTGCCATTGGCGGTGAGCGTGGCGAAGTCGTCCTTGGTTATGACCGGAATCACGCTGCCATCGTCGTCGGGGTTGGCGAGCACGCCCGCCTTCTCGAAACAGTAGACAAGCGTCACGTCAAAGAAGGGCGTCAAGGCCTTGGCCGTCTCAGCGGCTATGGTGTCGGCGTTGGTGTTGAGCAACGACCCTTTGCCGTCGTGGGTGAGCGGTGCCATGACAGGTATGACCCCACGCTCCAGCAAAGAGGTGAGGGCCTGGCCGTCCACCTTGTCGACGTCTCCCACGAAACCGTAGTCGACACCGTTCTTCAATGGCCGGCGGTGGCTTAGCATCACGTTCATGTCGGCCCCGGTCAGTCCGAGGGCGTTGACGCCACGCGCCTGGAGCCTCGCCACGACGTTCTTGTTGACCAATCCTCCATAAACCATCGTCACCACCTCGAGCATGTCGGCGTCGGTGACGCGACGGCCGTCCACCATCTTCGTCTCAATGCCCAAGGCCGCCGCCACTTTCGTGGCCCTTCTGCCGCCGCCATGGACAAGCACCTTCGGGCCGTCGACGCGCGCGAAACGGTCGAGAAGATCGTCAAGGCGAGCCTCGTCTTCCACGATGGCGCCGCCAACCTTTATGACTGTGATATTCCGCATTGGTATTATTCTTCTAACTTATGGTATTGCTTATATAAAATAAAAAATGAAGGTCTTGCCTATATGCCATTATTCGAGATAGGTGTATCCATAGAGCCCGGAGCGATAGGTGGCGAGGAACTCCTTGCCCTCGTCAAGCGAGAGTTTGCCTTCCTTCACGCCCTTGGTGACCCACTGCTCAAGCTGTCGCACGAGTTTCTTGGGGTTATACTGCACATACTCGAGCACTTCCTCCACCGTCTCGCCGTCTATTATCTGGTCGATGTGGTAGGTGCCGTCTTTCACGGTGATATGCGCCGCCGTGGTGTCGCCAAAGAGGTTGTGCATGTCGCCAAGGATCTCTTGGTAGGCACCCACAAGGAAAGCCCCTATATAGTATGGCTCACCCTTCCGCAGCACGTGCACGGGGAGCACGCTGCTCTGTGAGCCTCCCACGGCGAAGTTGGCCACCTTACCGTCGGAGTCGCAAGTGATGTCTTGCAGGGTGCAGTTGCGCGTGGGCTGCTCGTCAAGCCGCTCGATAGGCATTATGGGGAAGAGCTGGTCTATGCCCCAACAGTCGGGCAGCGACTGGAAGAGCGAGAAGTTGCAGAAATACTTGTCGGCAAGCAGCGTGTCGAGGCCGCGCAGCTCGTCGGGCACGTGCTTCATGCGCTTTGCCATGGAGTCTATCTCATGGCAAACGCTCCAATACATCGCCTCCACCTCGGCACGCGTCTTGAGGTCCACCATGCCGTGGGCGAACATGTCGAGACAGTCCTCGCGTATCTGGTCGGCGTCGTGCCAATCCTCAAGCATCGACTTGGGACTGATGTGGCACCAAATATCGTAAAGGTCGCGCACAAGCTGATGGTCGGCAGGCTTAGCCTCAAACTCCTCGGGCATCTCAGGCAGCGACGCCACGCCGAGCACGTCGAGGATGAGCACGGAGTGGTGGGCGGCAAGCGAACGTCCGCTCTCGGTAATGATGTTGGGATGCGGTATGTCGTTCTTGTTGGCTATGTCGACAAAGGCATACACGCAGTCGTTGATGTATTCCTGGATGGAATAGTTAACCGAGCTCTCCGAGTTGCTGGAGCGCGTGCCGTCGTAGTCGACGCCAAGACCGCCGCCGCAATCAACATATTCTATGCCATAACCCATCTTCCTCAGGTTGGCGTAATATTGTCCCGCCTCGGTCAAGGCGTTTTGTATGCGGCGTATCTTCGTGATTTGCGAGCCAATGTGGAAATGAATCAGCTTTATGCCGTCGTGCAATCCATAGTTGTCGAGCTTGCGCAAGGCTTCCAGAAGTTCCGACGGCGTGAGGCCAAACTTCGACGCGTCACCGCCGCTCTCGGCCCATTTGCCTGAGCCCGACGAGGCCAGCTTGATGCGTATGCCGATGTTGGGTATCACCTTGAGCCGCTTGGCAGTCTTGGCGATGACGTCTATCTCGTTGAGCTTCTCCACGACGATGAAGATGTGCTTGCCGAGCTTCTGCGCGAGTATGGCAAGCTCTATGTAGCTCTCGTCCTTGTAGCCGTTGCAGATGATGAGCGAGTCGCTCTTGCACTGTTGGGCTATCACGGCGTGAAGCTCAGGCTTGGAGCCGGCCTCCAGGCCCAGGTTGAACTTGCGGCCGTGGGAGGTTATCTCGTCGACGACGGGTTGCATCTGGTTGACCTTGATAGGATAGATGACGTAGCTCTGGCCCTTGAAGTCGTATTCCTTCTTGGCTTTCTCATAGCACGACGCCATCTTCTCGATGCGGTTGTCGAGAATGTCAGGGAAGCGAAGCAACACCGGAGGCGTGACATCGCGGAGTGCCAAGTCGTCCATAACCTCGCGCAAGTCTATCTTGACATCGCTCTTCACGGGCGACACGTAGACGTGTCCTTTCTCGTTGATGCCAAAATAAGAGGTACCCCATCCCTTGATGTTGTAGAGTTCCTCAGAGTCTTCTATTGTCCACTTTTTCATTATATTCCCAATTCGCCGCGTATAGCGTCAACAGTTGTTTTTATTTTTTCCTTATTGTCCATCAATGACACATCCACGATGTGCTTCGCCTTGGCGTAGAACGGCTCGCGCTGCTTGAGCTGGGCCTCGATGAACGTCTTCACCTCATCAGGGGTCTTGTTGAGCAGCAACGGCCTGACGGTCTTTCCCATCTTGAGATGCTTGTAGAGCACGTCGGTGGTGCATTTCAGGTAGACCGTCTCGCCCTGGCGGTTGATGTAGTCGATGTTGTCGAAGAAGCACGGCGTGCCGCCTCCGCACGATATTATGACATCCTCAAACTCCGCCACCTCGTGTAGCAGGTTGTGCTCTATCTTCCGGAAGCCCTCCTCGCCCTTCTCGTCGAAAATTTGCTTCACGGTGCGATGCATGCGGGTCTCTATGTACCAATCGAGATCATAGAAAGGCAAGCCCAACTCTTGGCTCAGGGCATGGCCGACGGTGGTCTTCCCCGACCCCATGTATCCGATGATGATGATTCTCTTCATGTGGCGGTCAGCTCTTGCGTCCCCTTCGCGGCTTTGGCTCCGGGGCGTTCTTCACGATGTCCATGCACTCGTCGTAGGTCAGGTCGCCGGCAAGCGCGCGCTCGTGCAGTTTCTTGTCGATGTGATAGTTCTTGCCGTCGTAGGCGATGTATGGCCCGAAACGGCCCTTGAGCAGCTCCATCTTGGCATCCTCGGCAAACGTCTTGATGTGGCGTTCCTTCTCAGCCTTGCGCTTGGCCTCGATAAGCTCTATCGAGCGTTCGAGGGTTATCGTCATTGGGTCCTCGCCCTTGGGTATGGACACGTATTTCTTGTCGTGCAGCACATACGGGCCAAAGCGTCCGGCGCCGATGGTTACGTCGGTGCCCTCATACTTGCCGACCTTGCGTGGCAGCTTGAACAGTTCGAGCGCCTCGTCGAGGGTGATGGTCTCTATGCTCTTGTCTTTTGGCATCTGCGCGAACTGCGGCTTCTCGTCGCCACCGGCGGCGCCAATCTGCACCACAGGGCCGAAACGCCCTATCTTCACGAACACGGGCTTGCCGCTCTTGGGCTCCACGCCTATCTGGCGCTCGCCGGCCTTGTGCTCGGAACGCTGGTTGATGACATTCTCCACTTGCGGCTCGAAGTGGTCGTCAAACTTATGGAGCATGTCTTTCCAGTCTTCCTTGCCCTCGGCAATGCGGTCGAAGTCGCCCTCCACCTTGGCGGTGAAGTTATAGTCCATTATCTCGGGGAAGTTGGCCTGCAGGAAGTCGTTGACCACGGTGCCGATGTCGGTAGGTATGAGCTTGCCACGCTCTGAGCCGGCAAACTCCACTTTCGTCTCCTGCTTTATGGTGTCGCCCTCCAAGGTGTCGATGGTGTAAGGACGCTCCTTGCCTGGCTTGTCGCCCTTGACCACGTACTCGCGTTGCTGGATGGTGGATATCGTTGGCGCGTAAGTTGACGGGCGGCCAATGCCAAGTTCTTCCAACTTGTGCACGAGGCTTGCCTCGGTGTATCGTGCCGGTGCCAGGGTGAAACGCTCGGTCACGGTGACATTCTTGCGGGAAAGGCTCTCGCCCACGGCCAGCGCCGGCAAGATGTTGGTGCCTTCCGGCTTCGGCTCCAGAGCATCGTCGTCGGTAGACTCGCGATACACTTTCAGGAATCCGTCGAAGACCACTACCTCGCCGTTTGCCACGAAATGCTCCGTACGATTGTCCATGTTCACCACCGCCGTGGTCTTCTCTATCTTGGCCTCAGCCATCTGTGAGGCTATGGTGCGCTTCCAGATAAGGTCGTAGAGGCGGCGCTCCTGCGATGTCCACTCTCCCTTGTCGGTATTGGCGAACGTGGGGCGTATGGCCTCGTGGGCCTCCTGCGCGCCCTTCGACTTGGTTTGGAACTCGCGGTTGTGGATGTATTCCTCGCCGTAGTCTTTCATTATCTCGTCTTTGCAGGCGTTCAAGGCAAACAAGGAGAGATGCACGCTGTCGGTTCGCATGTAGGTTATGCGTCCGCTCTCGTACAGCCTTTGGGCTATCATCATGGTCTGCGACACCGTGAAGCCGAGCTTGCGGGCCGCCTCTTGCTGCAAGGTGGAGGTGGTGAAGGGCGGCGCGGGCATGCGCTTGAGTGGCTTCTTCGTGATGTCGCCAACCGTGAACGCGGCGTCCTTGCAACTCTCAAGGAAAGCGTGAGCCTCATCATAGGTCTTGAAGCGATGGTCGAGCTCGGCCTTCACCTGGCTGCCGCCTGCAACGTCGAAGATGGCGTTGACACGGAAGAACGGCTCGCTCTGGAACTTCTGTATCTCGCGTTCGCGCTCCACTATGAGCTTCACGGCCACGCTCTGCACGCGGCCTGCCGAGAGGGCGGGCTTAACCTTGCGCCAAAGCACGGGCGAGAGCTTGAAACCCACGATGCGATCGAGGACGCGACGCGCCTGCTGGGCGTCGACAAGGCTCATGTCGAGATGACGCGGGTTGGCTATTGCCTGTAATATGGCGGGTTTGGTAATCTCATGGAAAACAATGCGTGACGTCTTTGCCTCGTCAAGGCCAAGCACTTCGCACAAGTGCCAGCTGATGGCTTCTCCCTCGCGGTCTTCATCGGACGCGAGCCATACCTTCTTGGCGGCCTTGGCGTTCTTCTTCAGCTCGGCAACCACCTTTTTCTTGTCATCCGGAATCTCATATTCAGGGGTCAACGTGTCCTTGCCTATGCTGAGCTCCTTCTTCTTCAAGTCGCGGATATGGCCATAACTGGACATCACTTTATAGTCCTTGCCAAGGAACTTCTCGATGGTCTTAGCCTTGGCCGGACTCTCTACTATCACTAAGTTGTCTTGCATATACTGCACATTAATTAATAGTCTACCTATTATAATTGGAGGGCAAAAGTAAACATTTCACTTGCCAATACATTATTATATACACAAGAATTTAGGTTTTTTAATATCTTCCGCTCTTCTTTGACAATCTCTCGCAATAAAAAGGAATCACGAAAAAGCGCGCCAAGCTTTACCCTTGACGCGCTGTATTGTTGGCTTGATTTCACAAAAATCCTCGTGGTTTGTCGCCTCCGCAATCAAAGCGACTGTATCTTCTGACGCAAGATGACGTTGAGCGCATGGCGGATGGAACGCATGCCAAACTGCTCGGTATGAACCTCCTCCAACGGTATCCACTGATAAGACGCGGCATCGTCGCCTGCCTTGAGGGCGCTGAAATCCTTTACCTTGCAGAGGAAGAAGAAGTCCATGGTGGGTATGTGGAAGCCGGAGTAATAGTATATGTTAGGGAAGCTGAAGAGGTATTTAGCCTCTGTGACCTCCAGCCCGGTCTCTTCCATGACCTCACGCTTCATGCCTTCCTCGGATGTCTCGCCCATGTCGGCGAAACCGCCCGGAAGGTCGAGCGTGCCCTTTGCCGGCTCCTTCTTTCTCGACAGCACGAGAAGCTCGTTCTTGTCGTTAAGGATGATAGCCGCCGTAGAGGCGCTTGGATTGAGATAATACTCAAAGCCGCAATTCTCACACTTCTTGCTCTTTTCGTCGTTGTCGACAAAATGCTTGCTGCCACAAACCGGGCAGTACTTGAACTTTTCTAATGGATGCATCGTTATAAAAAACAATAAATCATCTTTTACTTCGCAAAGTTACGCAATTATCAAACAATAACAAGGGGTTTCCACAACTTATTTTGAATCCATGTCGATTCGCGTTGATGCTTTTCCTTCACACGAATCTATATGGAATCCAAAATTGATCGCTAACTCGCAATGGCTTTGCTGGGGGCAGGCAACTACAAAGGATACCCATGATCAACGCTAAAAAACAAAAAACAGCAAATTTACATACAACCATGAGCAATTATAATTATCTTTGCCATATATATCCTTCGGGGAAGATAACCATCCTTTCGCTCAAGGCATTATAACCACAAAGCAGGGTGCGGGCCCTGTGGCCGCACCCTGCTTTGCAGTTCAGAGCATCGACTTTATCTCGGCGTTGATGTCCTTTATCTGCGCGTCGCGCTTCTGGAGCGTATTGCTCTTGTCGATGAGGAAGAAAGTGGGCACCTGCTGCACGTTATACTCCGAGGCGGCAACCGCGCTGCCGTTAGCGTCGCGCACGCATATCCATGGCAACGCGGCAACCTGCTCCTTCCAGAAATGCTCGTCGGAATCGAGGCTCACCTGGTAAATCTCCAGGCCCTGGGCATGATACTTGTTGTAAAGGTCGCGAAGCCACATTATGCGTTGCGTGCTGTTCTTGGAGGCGAAGACGTGGAAGTCGAGCAGCACGACCTTGCCTTTCAAGCTCGTAAGCTTTCTCACGTTGCCCTCACGGTCGGGCAAGGCAATGTCTATCAAGCCCGACGTGGACACCTTGCTGGCCGGCAGGGTCTGGGCTTGCTGCGCCTGGACGATGCGGAGGTCGCGCATGCCGGCAATGGCTATGTTGTGTAGGTTCTCGCCACGCTCCGACTTAGGGTAATAAGTGTCCCAGCTCGTGGCCACGGCCGCGTAGACCTGCACGTCGGCCTTGCTGCTGTGGGCGTCGAAGATGTTGATAGGGCGACCACCGATGACCACGGTCTGGAAGAGGGCGAAATAAGAATACGCCTTCATCGGGGCCTTGAAGATGTAGTTGGTCTTGACCGCGGTCTTATACTTGTCGAGAGCATCCTGCATGAGCGCGCCCTCTTGGTCGTAAGGCACGTTTGGATTGCCGGCAATGGCGTTGAGCTGTGTCTGGAGGTTCATCTGCTTCAAGGTCAGCTCCTTGATCTTAGCGCAATCGTCGGAGCCCTGGATGTCATACTTATACGACATGGTAGGGTAAGACGCCTTCACCTCCACGTTCTCGGTGGAGTCGATGGCCACGTTGATGAGTTGTCGGTCGATGCGCAAGCGATAAAACTCTGGGTTGCCAGGGGCCTTGGCCGAGAACGAGAACGAGCCGTCGGCGGATAGCTTCACCGAGTCGACGGTGACAGGGCCATTCAAGCCCATGTTCTCAAAATAGAGCAAAGAGTCTTTGGCATCAGTGATGGTGCCCGACACGCGAAACTTCTTCTGTGTGCAAGAAGTGATGCTCAACGCCGCCAAGAACAAGGCGGCAAGCTTGATGAAATGGTTTATCTTCATGTTAGTTTCCTTTATTTTCCACTTTAATAAGTTTATGTTTAAAACACGTTCTCACGCTTCCACAGCAACAGATGGGCATCGAGAAGCTCTTGGTTTATCTTCACGGCCAGGGCGTCGCGCTTGTCGAAGAAGTCGTAGAACATTGGCAGAGCATCGTCCGGCACCACGCCTTTGAGGTTGTTCCTGCCGAAGCCATGAGTGCCCTTCGTAGTCTTTGTCTTTGTGATGCGGCGGTCGTTGGTCTTGTCAATCGTCTTGAACGCGTTGACATCCTTGCCCATGACGGCGTTTGCTATGTCGTAGAAGCTGTCGTTCCAGTCACGGTCGGCATAGCGTCCGGAGTGATGGTAATAGAGGAACACCTGCAAGGCGGCATCGTACAGTGCTCTGGCCTCAGCGGAATAAGAGAACCGCGCCATGAACTCGCGGAAGTCGAACCGCCTTTCCGTGTTTTCCCCGAAGACATTTACCTCGCGTTCCGGGAAGAGGACATTGAGGTCGTTAACGCCACATCCCAACTCTTCATGGGTGAAAGGCATGATGTAGTTCTTCACGCGGTTGCCGCCCTCGTCGGTCATCTTGTTTGAGAAAAGCATTCCCTTGTAAAACTGCGAGAACATGATTGCATCCGTGAAAAGCTCCTCGGGTATCTCATCAACCGTGCCACGATAGACAAGATAATTCCACTCGAAATACTTATGGTGGGTATTGAAATTCAATCCCTTGGAGAGAAGGCACCACTTCAAGTTCCGCGTCGTAATCTTGCTTGGCTTTTCCTTACCGCCATTACTAACTTTCAACACACTATTGAGATAGCTGTATTGCCCCAAGACCATACCATCCATGTTGGCCTTGATTTCCTTTTCTATCTCTTTTATTAGGTCGGGACGCTTATTGTCATAAGTATATGTCCTGACAAACTTCAGTCGCGCTGCTTTCTTATCCAATTCATAACGGTCGGCGGTTACGGTCTCTCCTGTCATTTCCCTACCCTCGTTCTTGTCGAATATCACAAGCGAGACAGGCCATTCCGACAACCTGAACGTTTCCTTGGCGTTTGAGAAGACATGCTCACGAACATGGTATTCGCTTTTGACAAAACTGTCAACAGTTTGGCGCAGGAAGAACTCTGTCTTGCAATAATACACGATTACATCGGGACGCATCCCCAACACCTTATTGAAGAATTCTATGGCCAAATCGAGTTTGTGCCCTACCTTGCGCGTGTAAGGCGGATTCATGATTACCATCAGCTTGCGGCCCTCTTCCCGTGCTATCTCGTTGATGGTGGAAATCCTGCCACGATATTTCCAGCGTGGTTGGTGGCTGTCCTTGAGATAGTTGAACTGCACGGCATTGTCGAAACCCTTGATGCGGCAAATGTCAACATCGGTGCGCTCAAGGGTTGAGAGGTAGCAGTATTGCTTGTATTCCTTGCCAAACTGATTCTCAAGGTTCCCCACTCCGGCACAAGGGTCACAGACGATGAAATCGTCCATATTATAGTGTTTCGCCAGCAACTCGTTTTGCAACGTCACAAAGCACGATGGCGTGTACTCGCCGCCTGTGTCGCGGCGATACTTGTCGGTGTAAAGTTCCGCGCTGTGCTCCAATATCTGTTCATACTCGTGCAACTCCGGCGGACGGTGGTACCTCCGCCAAAACTGCTCATAGCCTTCCTTGTCGCTGACGGCGTGGATGATGTAGTTATCCCAAACGATACGCACCTTGCGGCAACACTTCTCCAACTCGTATTTCCCAAGATTGGTACCCTCGTGCATGAACCCTTGCGTGGTTCTCGACGCATTGCCATTACCGAAAAGCGTTGGCTCGGCATTATGCTTGCCGTCTTCAGACTCGGCATCAGCCATGCCATCTTTCACCACGTCCTCATATTTTGTTCCGTTGAGGATGTCCACAAGGAAGAGGTTGATAAGCTCTTGCTCGTCTTTCTCCTCGCGCTCAAAGTGAATAGTGTTCTTCCATTCGTTGTACACCACGCTGAAATTCTTCGACGTGATTTGTATCTCCGTGCCGCGTCCCTTGCGAAGACTTGTATAGAGCTCGTGTATGTCATCGTTGTAATAAACCGTCACCCGTCCATGCACCCTGTCGTTGATTCGTTCTACGGCATCTACGGATGGGTCACTCGGAGTCTCGGCCGCCCAGTTGATATCATTGTTGTACATGACCGAGTTTTCTGAGCAGTCTATAATCTCCAATACGTCACGGCCTTCAGCGTCCATGAACGCCAGCCCCATCTTGTCGAGGATATGTTCTTGCTTCTTGTTTGTCAGGATGGCCTGGGCGAGCGCGCGACGGTGCTGCGTCTCACCGCTAATCCTGTACTTGAACTCAATATACAACAACTTGTCGCCGCGTTGCCCTTTCAGCAACACGTCAACATGGTTAAGAACCTCTTGCTCCCAAGTGCTCTTGCCAAAATATTTATCACAGAAATCCTTCTGGTATTTCTTTTCCTCAATATTCATCCGAAATATTCTTTCGAAAGATTCTTCCAAGCACGCAGTGCCCTTTCCTTGGCAAAGTTAATATAAAATATTCGTTGTTTCAACCTTTTTGCGTGGAAATAGTTTCGTTTTAGACAAAAAAACAAAAATAATCAGGGTTTTATTTCCGCAACATACTAATAATGTGTATCTTTGTGGCGATTTAAGAATTATCGATGCATGATGGCATCGACATGTTAGATGTTAGTCAAAACAATAAGTTTTTTAGATTTTTAGATGAACGTTATTACAAAGACCGTCCAGTTGCCAGATGGAAGGACCATCTCAATTGAGACCGGAAAGGTTGCAAAGCAAGCCGATGGCTCTGTCGTTCTCCGTATGAACAACACAGTGCTCCTTGCTACCGTTACCGCAGCCAAAGAAGCAGTTCCTGGCACAGACTTCATGCCAGTGACAGTCGATTATCGTGAAAAGTATTACGCAACCGGGCGTTTCCCCGGCGGCTTTACCAAACGCGAGGGTAAGGCCACAGATGAAGAAATCCTTATTTCACGCCTTGTAGACCGTGCGCTAAGACCTTTATTCCCTTCTGATTTCCATTGCGAGGTATTCGTGCAGATTTGGCTCCTCTCTTCCGACGGAAAGGATCAGCCTGACGCTCTCGCAGGCTTCGCGGCTTCCGCTGCCATGGCTTGCTCCACGATACCTTTCGAGCACACAATATCAGAGTGCCGCGTGGCTCGCATTAACGGCGAGTATGTCATCGACCCGACTTTCGAGCAGATGAAGGACGCTGACCTCGACATCATGGTCGGCTGCACGAAGGACAACCTCATGATGGTTGAGGGCGAGATGAGCGAGGTGCAGGAGCACGACCTTGTGGAGGCTCTCAAGGCCGCGCAGAAGGCCATCGTGCCAATGTGCGAACTCCAGGACGAGCTCGCAAAGGAACTTGGCACCGACGTGAAGCGCGAGTACAACGACGAGGTGAACGACGAGGACCTGCGCAAGCAAATCCACGACGAGCTTTACCAACCCGCTTACGACACTATCCACAAGACTCTGCCGAAGCAGGAGCGCAACGACGCTTTCGACAAGATAATCGCCGACTTCATCGAGAAGTACGACGCCGCCCACACCGACCTCTCCGAGGAAGACCTTGAGGAGAAGCACGCTGAGGCAGGCCGTTATTGGAACGACGTGCTGCGCGACGCCATGCGCCGCTGCGTCCTCGACGAGGGTCTCCGCATGGATGGCCGCAAGACCGACGAGGTGCGTCCAATCTGGTGCGAGACAAGCCCACTGCCAATGCCTCACGGAAGCGCAATCTTCCAGCGCGGAGAGACAATGTCGCTCGCTACCGTCACTCTCGGCACAAAGCTCGACGAGAAGATGGTGGACGGCGTGGTGAGCCAGGGCTACCAGCGCTTCTTGCTCCACTACAACTTCCCACCGTTCTCCACTGGCGAGGCAAAGAGCCAGCGCGGCCCAGGCCGTCGTGAGATCGGTCACGGCCACTTGGCTTGGCGTGCCCTCAAGGGACAGATTCCCGCAAACTATCCTTACACCGTGCGTGTGGTATCAGATATCCTGGAGTCTAACGGCTCTTCTTCAATGGCAAGCGTCTGCGGCGGAACTCTCGCCCTCATGGATGCCGGCGTGCCAATCAAGAAGCCTGTGGCTGGTATCGCAATGGGCCTCATCAAGAACCCCGGCGAGGACAAGTATGCCATTCTCTCTGATATTCTCGGCGACGAGGACCACCTCGGCGACATGGACTTCAAGACCACGGGAACAAAGGACGGACTCACTGCCACACAGATGGATATCAAGTGCGACGGCCTCTCATTCGACATCATCGAGAAGGCTCTCATGCAGGCTAAGGCCGGCCGTGAGCACATCATGGGCGAGATGATGAAGACCATCTCTGAGCCACGCAAGGAGCTCAAGCCGCAGGTGCCACGCATTGAGGCATTCGACATTCCTAAGGAGTTCATCGGAGCCGTCATTGGCCCCGGCGGCAAGATTATCCAGCAGATGCAGCAAGACACGGGTGCCACTATCACCATCGACGAGGCCGACGGTGTCGGTCACGTGCAGGTTTCGGCTCCTAACAAGGAGAGCATCGACGCGGCAATGGCAAAGATCAAGGGCATCGTGGCCCTGCCTGAGGTTGGCGAGGTTTACGATGGCGTGGTAAAGAGCATCATGCCTTACGGTTGCTTCGTTGAGATCCTTCCTGGCAAGGAAGGCTTGCTCCACATCTCCGAGATTCTCTGGAAGCGCCTGGAGACCGTAGAGGAAGCTGGAATCAAGGAGGGTGACCACATCCAGGTCAAGCTGCTTGAGATTGATCCTAAGACCGGCAAATACAAGCTCTCTCATCGCGTGCTGCTCGAGAAGCCAGAAGGCTACCAAGAGCGTCCACGTCGCCCACGCCGCGACAACGGCGAGCGTCGTCCACATCGCGACAACGGTGAGCAGCGCGGCGAGCGTCGTCCACGTCGCTACGAGAACCACGACAATGGACAGGAGCAGCACAGCGACTTCTCCGACCAGCTCGACCATAACAACGACATAGATTAATTTTTTTTTCATCTTCTTCATAACGAGGGGTGGCACTGATGGCTTTCAGTGTCACCCCTCTTTGCTTTTTATGCCATCACTCCAAATTCCGGAAGACCCATTTTTATGACAGTGGCAGAATCGCTTTATGACCGTGGCAGAATCGCTTTCAGAACGTAGCATAATCAAGACACAAGGACCATGGACGGCATGACAATCAAGCCAAAGGCAAGCAGAAACATTGTAATAATTACAAAATAGACGGCTAAATATTTGGAAGCTATTTATATTTTTCCTAACTTTGCAAACGTAAAAAGGACTAATACAAAAACACATTAATACAAGAACATTATGAAGGATCTTAAAGGAACAAAGACCGAGAAGAATTTGCAAGAGGCTTTCGCAGGTGAGAGCCAGGCTCGTAATAAATACACTTATTTCGCAAGCAAAGCCCGCAAGGAAGGCTATGAGCAGATAGCTGCCATCTTCGAGGAGACAGCTGCCAACGAGAAGGAGCACGCAAAGCTCTGGTTCAAGTATCTTGAGGGCGGTGACATAAAGGACACCAAGAGCAACCTTGAGGCCGCTGCAGCTGGCGAGAACTTCGAGTGGACAGACATGTACGCACGCATGGCAGAAGAGGCAAAGGAAGAGGGCTTCAATGAGATTGCCGCGAAGTTCCGCATGGTTGGTGAAATCGAGAAGCACCACGAGGAGCGTTACAAGAAGCTCGTTGGCAACCTTGAGGGCGGCATCGTGTTCTCTCGCGACGATGAGCGCATCTGGAAGTGCCGCAACTGCGGACACATCGTGGTAGGCAAGTACGCTCCAAAGGTATGCCCAGTGTGCAACCACCCGCAGAGCTTCTTCGAGATCGACGCGCAGAACTACTAAAGCTCCGCAAAACTGCTAAGGCACCCCTAAAGCATTGACGCAAGTCACTACTTTCGGGAAATTGCTTTAAGCAATACATTATATATAAAGCCTCGCCGTTTGGACAATAAACCAAACAGCGAGGTTTTTTATTGTCAGAAAAACCACAAAAGCTTGAAACTACAGAAGCTTGCGACTATTTCGCTTGAAACCACAGTAGCTTTGCGACTATTTACGCTTAAAAACACCGTGGTTTGAAGCCACTGTCGCTTGAAGCCTTATTATTGATTGCCGAGTTGTTCTTCAAGGAACTCGCAAGCGTCAGCTACACAAAACGGACACTCGCGAAGCACCTTATGGGTGGCAACGCCTTTGAGCAACTTGCATTGAGTGGCATGGTTGCGCTCCTGAAACTTATTCATCACCTCACGCACCTGGCGCATCGTCTTGCGCTTGTCCTTATTAGCAAGTCCCAATACAAGAGCCGCGCCTACGAGAGCGCCACAAGTGCCTTCCATATTGGTCATGCCTGCCGCGAAACCATCTGTCAGGTTCATCGCCACGGCCTCATCCAAGCCCGTGATTTCCGGATAAGAAGTGACAACAGATTGGGCGCAATTATACTTTCCACTTGCCTTTTTGCTGGCCGCAATCTCTTTCCTTGTTTTCATAAAATAGCACTACTGTTAATAATTACTAAAACAATTCATACTTTTGTCGCAGAAGGCTTATAACCCTTTGAGTTTCAATCTACATTCCTCAAGTATATTTACAATTTCTTGCACCGTATTTGCCCTCAACATGGCTATTCTGGTCTGTCTGAAATTAGGAATATTCTTGAAAATGGGCGATGCTGCCAGATGCCTTCGGGTATGCAATATGCCACGATATTCATCTATGCGCTCCACATTGATGCGCAACTGCTCTTCCAGCACGTCTATCTTGTCGTCTATCGTTAAGGGTGCAGCAAGTACCATATCTGCACCCTTTTCGCAAGCGTCATTACCGACGGCACCGTCGATATAGTCTCTACATTCCTTGAAAAACCAAGGCCTGCCGAATGTAGCGCGACCAATCATCACGGCGTCGACGCCATAGTTGTCAAACGCCTCCTTAGCCCTTTCAGGCGTCGTGATGTCGCCATTGCCTATGATGGGTATATGTATGCGTGGATTACGCTTTACCTCACCTATAAGTGACCAATCGGCATCACCCGTGTACATCTGCGACCTCGTGCGACCATGAATTGTCAAAGCCTGGACGCCACAGTCCTGCAACTGCTCTGCCAGCGTGGTGATGACAAGGTTCTCCTTGTCCCATCCGAGGCGTGTCTTGGCGGTAACAGGCGTGTTCACGGCCTTTACCACGGCACGCGTTATCTCAAGCATGAGCGGAATGTCGCGCAACAAGCCCGCTCCCGCCCCCTTGCCTGCCACCTTCTTCACAGGGCAACCAAAGTTAAGGTCAATAATGTCGGGATGGAACGTTTCCACTATCTTGGCGGCCTCAACCATGGAGTCAACGTTCTTTCCATATATCTGAATACCTACGGGACGTTCATCATCATTGACTTTCATCTTAGACAAAGTGCTTGGTATAGAACGTATTATGGCATCAGCCGCCACAAACTCGGTATACACCATTGCCGCCCCGAAACGCTTGCACAGCTTACGGAAGCCTATATCGGTAACATCTTCCATGGGTGCAAGAAACAATGGCCTGCTACCAAAATCCAAACTGCCTATTTTCATCTTTATTCCCTTATATTCCTATTATAATTAAATTTGAATGGTGCCTTTCGGTCACGACATCGATTATTGAGCGATGCCATTAAGCCATGACACCTACTATAAAACGGTGTCTTTCGGTCACATCATCTATTATAGTGTTTGCA
This sequence comes from Prevotella sp., assembly GCA_022769825.1. GTDB lineage: Bacteria > Bacteroidota > Bacteroidia > Bacteroidales > Bacteroidaceae > Prevotella. The sequence goes on from JALEJI010000075.1 coordinate 59,429, forward strand.
AAGTTACGACTTTCCTCCACAAACCCTTCTACATAATAATTAAAAATCGACGTGACATAAACAAAAAAAAGAGAACAACCATAAGCTGTTCTCTTTGGCGCTTCAAGATGGGCTTGAACCAACGACCCCCTGATTAACAGTCAGGTGCTCTAACCAACTGAGCTATTGAAGCAGTATGCGTGTCATTTCTGATTTGCGATTGCAAAGGTACGCACATTATTTGAACCCACCAAACTTTTTCGCGACTTTTTTATTATTTTTCTTCAATTTCGTTATTTTTGCCCTCTCAAAAGAGAGTTTAGGCTCTATTATTAGTATCTTTGCACATATATAATGCAAACGTGGCATACATAGACACACTATACGATAAAACGCAGTTTATTCGATTCACACATTTATAAATGAAAAAAACATATCTTTTGCTGCTCTGCCTCTTCACGGGCGTGTTTGGCTACGCGCAAAACACCGACGAGCACTATTTCAAGGTGGCGAAGAACCTCGACCTCTTCAACGTCATCTACAAGAACCTCGACATGATGTATGTCGACACGCTTGATGCCGACATCACCATAGGCTCGGGCATCAACGCCTTGCTGCGCAGCCTCGACCCATACACGGAGTATTACCCTGCCAACAAGAGCCAGGACGTGAAGATGATGCTCACCGGCAAATACGCCGGCATAGGCTCGCTCATAAGATACAACTACAAGCTCGGACGCGTGTGCATCGACGAGCCTTACGAGAACATGCCAGCGGCAAAGGCGGGATTGAAAAAGGGCGACATCATACTCTCCATTGACGGGGAGGACATGACCAAGAAAGACAACGAATACGTGAGCAGCCACTTGCGTGGCGACGCCGGCTCCACTTTCGAGCTGAAGATCCACCGCCCGTCCACAGGCAAGGACATGAAGTTCAAGGTGACGCGTGGGGCCATACAAATGCCTGCCGTGACCTATTATGGCGTGCAGGCTAACGGATTCGGCTACCTGAACCTCAACTCCTACACCGAGGGTTGCGCGCGCGACGTGCGCAACGCCATCATCGACATGAAGGAGAAGGGCATGAAAGGTCTCGTGCTCGACCTCAGGGGCAACGGCGGCGGATCGGAGATGGAAGCGGTAAACATCGTCAACTGTCTCGTGCCGAAAGGACGTCTCGTGGTGAGCAACCGCGGCAAGATGAAGAAGGTGAACCACGACTATTACACTCAAGTGGAGCCTGTCGACACAATCATGCCCGTGGTGGTGCTCGTGAACGGCAACACGGCTTCGGCGGCGGAGATTACCAGCGGATCGCTGCAAGACTTCGACCGCGCCGTGGTGATGGGAACCAAGACTTTCGGCAAGGGTCTCGTGCAGACCGTGATGAACCTGCCATACAACGCGCAGATGAAGCTCACCACCAACAAGTATTACATACCTTCCGGGAGATGCATACAGAAGATAAACTACAGGCACAACGGCAAAGGCGGAGCCGAGGTGGTGGCCGACTCGCTGACACGCACATTCAAGACGCTGCACGGGCGAACGGTGAAGGACGGCGGAGGCATAATGCCTGACATAAAGGTGGAAAACGACTCCATGCCCAACATAACATACTATCTCGCGGCCGTGCGTGACTCCAACGAGCTCGTGGACTCATGGGAGCAAAAATACATAGCCGCCCACCCCACCATAGCCAAGCCATCGGAGTTTTGCCTCACCGACGACGACTTCAACGACTTCAAGAAGACTGTTATGGCAAGCTCGTTCAAATATGACGACATCAGCGGCAAACAGCTCGACGAACTGGAGAAGCTGGCGAAGTTTGAGGGCTACTACGACGACGCAAAGGCCGAGTTTGACGCCCTGCGCAAGAAGCTGCACCATAACACAGAGAAAGACCTCGACAAGGCAAAGGAAAGCATCATGCAGGTGCTAACCAACGACATCGTGACCGCCTACTATTTCCAGCGCGGAGCCGTGGAAAACGCGCTGCGCACCGACAAGCAAGCCAAGGCCGCTTTCGAGCTGCTTGCCGACAAGGCTAAATATGAGGCCATTTTAAGGCCATCTCCAGTGGAGCAGCCAATTGTCAAGCCACAGCCTCAACAGAAGAAAAAAGGCAAGAAATAAGGCTTCTGCGCCAACATAAACACCAATGCCCAGGAACGCTACACAGCAATGTGCGCGTTCCTGGGCTTTTTCATGCATGCTCACGGGCGTTTCGGGCCATGATCACATGTTGCGATGTTATAGAGGTCGAACGTTTTTTGTGGGTAATAATAATTTACAAAATGTCGTCTGAGAATCGATTTTTTTCAATCAAACAGTCGCTTGGTCGAAAAAACTCGATTCTTGGGTTATTTTCATAAACTCTTAATTATCAAGGTATTATGATTTTGGTAGTTTTCAGACGTCGCCATTACGGCGTAAAGGCGTTGCCGTTACGGTGCAATCGCGTCGCCGTTACAGTGCAATCGCGTCGCCGTTACGGTGTAATCGCGACGCCGTTACGGTGTAATCGCGTCGCCGTTACGGTGCAATCGCGACGCCGTTACGGTGCAATCGCAAAACTTTTTGGCCGAAAACACGCTGACAAGGCAGTCGCGAGCGGTTTTTCCGCTCTAAATGGACCCGTTCCCAAGTGTTAAATTTTGGCAATAATATTTTACAATTCAGCATAAAGTCCTTGTCGCGCTGCATGTTGGCGTTGACATATTTCACGTCTCCAAGAAGCCTTAGCCGACGGCAATGAACATCACTCCCAATCCCGGGAAACCCACAAAATAAGAAAGGATCGCAAGCCCATGATAGAGCAGCGATCCTTTCTACGTTAGTATGTTATGAAAAATTTGAGAGAATTGAAACTTCACAGTTTCCTTTGTTGTTGTTTTACTTTAATGATTTATAGAGAAAGCATAGAAATTTCTTATTTCAGCACCGGCATTGCCGCGGGCGCGCTCGGTGTGGCGAGGCTCTGTTGCAGGGTGTCGGTCATGGAACTGTCGCCTATGGCCACATTCGTGCCATTGTCGAGCTCCGGCTTGTAATACCCGTCATAATTGCTAATGGGGTCGCTCGAGCTCCGCGAGAAAGGCACCTGCATGGCATTGCCCAACGTAAGGAGAATGGCTACCGAGGCCGCCGCCTTGAGCAGGGGTTTGAAGCGCTGCCCCATGGAGATGACACGGGCCTTCACCGGCTTGCGCTCAGCTATGGCGGCAAGGAGCCTCACGTCGAAGTCATCGCCCAATACATCACGCTTAGCCTCATCAGCCTCATAGCTGAACAAGGGCTTATAGCGCATCAGCTCCGTCGGGATATTGTCCTGGCTGAAGAACGCGCGAAGGATGTCTTCCTCCTCAAGAGAGGTCTCACCCTCCCAATAGCGGTTCAAAAGTTGATTTATGTATTTATAGTCCATTGTTTTCGTGTTACTACTTAGACGACGACGGGGCGACTGTTTTGTTACAGTCGCCCCGTGGTATTTAACATTTGTTTCGATTTTATTTCTCCACGCCTATCTCTTTCAGCAGACGGTCGGCGTGTCCCCACTTGTCGATCATGTAGACCACATACCTGATGTCAACGCCAATGCAGCGCGCGAGGTTGGAGTCGAAGTTGATGTCGGAAGACAGGCTGTCCCAGTTGCCGTCGAAAGCGAGGCCGATGAGTTGACCCTTGCCGTCGAACATTGGCGAGCCGCTGTTGCCGCCCGTGATGTCGTTGTTGGTAAGGAAGCAGAGGTTAAGCGTATGGCTCACGGGGTCAGTGTACTTGCCGAAGTCGTTGGCCGACATGAGCGTGCGCATTATCGGCTCGGCCTGGTAGTCGATCACTCCCTTGTCGCCTTTCGCCATCTTGTCGAGCAAGCTCTTCGCGGTGGTGTAGTAAGCCTTGTTGGTGCCCAGGGCGAGCGGCTTCACCTGGCCGTAGGACAAGCGCATGGTGAAGTTGGCGTCAGAATAATGAGGTTTATCCATCTCCATCTGCACCTTGGCGTCGCAGAGATAACGCTCTTGCACGGCAATGCTGTCGGCCAGCGACCATCCCTTGCCGTTCTCGCCCATGATCTTGTCGTAGACAGCCTTTATGGCCTTGGCATAGGCCACGCCGGGGTCTTGGGCATATTGCTTGGTGGCGAAATAAATCTTGCCGCCCTTCAGCATCACGGAAGTCTTGAAAAGCCAGTCGGCATACTTGCGGTAGTCGCCCTTGAAACGCTTGTCTATGGTGTTGTAGACGGCGGTGGGCAGGAAGTCGTTGTCGGCCTTCTCGCGATAGTTCTTCAGCAGCGCGGCCATCATGTCGGCATCGGTAGCGGCGTCCCACTGGTCGGCGTTGTCCTCAAACTGGAAATACTCGCCCTTCTTCGAGCCTTTGGCCTGCTGCTCGTTCATGAGGCGGAGAGCGCGCGCGTTAAACTCTATGTTGCTTCTCCTGCTGAACGTCTCCGACCACTGCGTCATGGCCTTGGTAAGGCGGCTGCGGCGCGCGTAGAGCTTCTCCAGGAGCGGGAAGTCGACCTTGTGGGTCAAGTGCTTGGCGGTGTCCTGCCATTGCGCGATTTGCTCCTCGTAGGCACGCTTCTGGTTGACGAGTCCGATGGAATCGATACATTTGTTCATTCCGATGGAGTTTTTCCAGTAGTTGGAGCTTTGTGCGAACTTCGAGTCGTATTTTATCCTCACCGCCTCGCTGGCCCTCATGTGGCGCAGCATCACTTCCTGCTTCACGCCACGCACCTGCTGCCTTGGGTCGTTCTGGCAGTCGCGCATCTCCTTGATGCCATAGCTTGAGAGATAACGCTCTGTGCTTCCTGGATAGCCCACGGTCATGGCGAAGGAGCCTTCACGATAGCCGTCCATGCTCACCTTGGCCCATGTCTTCGGATGGTAAGGCACGTTGTCCTTGGAGTAAGGGGCAGGGCCACCTGTCTTCGGGTCGCAATAGACGCGGAACACGGAGAAGTCGCAGGTCTGACGCGGCCACATCCAGTTGTCGGTCTCGCCGCCATACTTGCCCATCGACTTTGGCACCGTGAACACCAGTCTCAAGTCGGTGAAGTCTTGGTAAGTGGTGGCATACCACTTGTTGCCCTCATAGAAGGCGTCGATGTCCACGTGGAGCGTCTTGTCGGTCTTCTTCACCGAGTCGGTCATGGCCTGGCTCAGCGAGTCGACGAGATGCGCCTGCGCCTTCTTGTTCATGTTGTCGATGCCGAGGGCCTTCAGGCGCGGCGTGATGTCTTGCTGGCTCTTCATGAACGACACGAACATGTTCTCGTTAGGCAGCTCCTCAGCATAGCTCTTCGCCACGAAACCGTTGAGCATGTAGTCGTGCTCGGTGGTGCTGTGCGAGCGTATGGCCTCGAAGCCACAGTGGTGGTTGGTGAACACGAGTCCGTAGGGCGACACCACCACGCCGGAGCAGAATCCGGAGAAGTTGACGACATTGTTCTTTATGGCGTCGGCGTCGGAATAGAGCGCGCCTTGCGGCAGCAGGAATCCGTACCCGCGCATTGCCTCATAGACCTGCGTTGGCAGGTCGTAGAGCGTCCACATGCCCTCGTCGGCCCTTGACGGCAGAGGGGAGAGCATAGACAGGGCCAAAAGGCCAAGAGGAAGCCTCTTTTTCATTTTGTTGGTCATATTAATCTTTTGGTTTGAGTTTCATTTACGCAGCCGCGCCTTGACAAGGCTCCAGAAGTCGCGCTTCACTATCACCGCGGCAAACGCGATGATGAGCAGCGTGTTGACACCGAGGGCCAGCCACATGGAGAGGTGAGTGTTGCTGAAGTCGAGCACGAAGAACACCACCAAGGCCAAGGCCACGTAGAAGGCGATGTCCTTGAGCGGATACTTGATGGGATAATATTTCTGCCCGAAGAAATAGCTCAGCACCATGCTGACGGTATAGCTCACGAAGCCTGCCCACGCGCACGCCCAATAGCTGAAACGCGGAATGAAGACCACGTCCACGGCAATGAGCACCACGGCGCCGATGCCTGAGAAATAAGCGCCCCAAATGGTCTTGTCGATGAGCTTGTACCAGAAGCTGAGGTTGAAGAACACGCCGAACATTATCTCCGCGGCCATCACTATGGGCACTATCTCCAAGCCTTCCCAATAGCTCTGGCCCACGATGTAGCGTATGAGGTCCATGTAGCCTATGACACACAGGAAGGCCAGGAGCGTGAAGATGACGTAGTATTTCATGACCTTGGCATAGGTCTCCTTGCTGTTTTTCTCCTTCGACTGGCCGAAGACAAACGGCTCGTAGGCATAGCGGAAGGCCTGGGTTATCATGACCATGATCATGGCTATCTTGATGCACGCGCCATATATGCCGAGCTGGACCCTTGCCTCGTCGGCGTTGCCGCTGAAGGCGTAAGGGAAGATTATCTGCGAGGCGCACTGGTTGAGCTGTCCGGCAAGACCCATGACGAGAAGCGGCCAGGTGTATGAGAGCATGCGCTTGCAGGTGGCCTTGTCGAAAGGATTGCGGAAGCCCTTCAGCTCCTTGAACAGGAGCGCGAGCGTGAGGATGGAGCCAGAAAGCTCTATCCAGAATATCCACACCACCTCAAGACTGAAGAGGGCGTCGTAGATTCCGAGGAAGTTGACGTGCATGTCGGGCAGCACGATGAGATACATGCTCACGCCAACGAGGTTGACCACGATGCTCACCATCTTGAGCAAGGCAAACTTCAACGCCTTGTGCTTCAAGCGAAGGTAGGCGAAGGGGATGGCGGTGAAGGCGTCGATGGCCACGCACGTGCCCATGATCATGATAAACTCGGGATGGTCCGGGTAGCCAATGGCCCCGGCTATAGGGTGTAGAAAGGCCCACAGCAAGCACACGAACACCAACGACGTGGTGGCCACCATGCGCAGCGTCGTGGCATAGACCTTCTCTGGGTTCTCGCCCTGGCGGTTCATGAACCTGAAGAAGGTGGTCTCCATGCCATAGGTCAAGATGATGATGAGAAGGGCGATATAGGCATAGATGTTGGTAATGATGCCATACTGCCCACCTGCCGCGTTGAACTTGGCCGTCTCTATCGGGACAAGTAGATAACCAATGAAACGCGCGGCGATGGAACTCAAGCCGTAGATGGCGGTTTCCTTCAGGAGTGATTTGAGATTTGCCATATATCCGAAAAGAATGTGTTGATTATCCGAAGAAGATGTAGGCTATGACGATAGCGGCTATGGTGCCTACCAAGTCGGCGAGAAGTCCGCAAGCCGCGGCATGACGCGTGAACTTGATATTCACCGATCCGAAATACACCGCGAGGATGTAGAACGTGGTGTCGGTGGAACCTTGCAAGATGCACGACAGCCTGCCCACAAACGAGTCGGGGCCGTAGGTCTTCATGGCCTCGAGCATCATTCCGCGCGCTCCGCTTCCCGACAGCGGCTTCATGAACGCCGTGGGCAGGGCGCCCACGAAATCGGTGTTGAGCCCGCACTTGTCGGCGCACCACGCTATGCCGTCGACGACCATGTCCATGGCGCCCGAGGCGCGAAACACGCCAACGGCCACGAGGATTGCCACAAGGTAAGGTATGATGCGCACGGCGGTCTGGAAGCCTTCCTTTGCTCCCTCGATGAAAGCGTCGTAAACGTTGATTCGCTTGATGAGCCCGCCGACGATGAACGCCACTATCACCGACAAGAGGATAACGTTGCCGCCCACGGAAGTCACCGTTGCCATGGTGTCCTTGTCCATGTAGCCGAAGGCCGCGATGATAAGGCCCACAAACGCGCAGAAGCCCACGAACATGGCGAGCATGGCGGGCTTCATGATATTGGTGCGCTGGAAAAGGCAAGTGATGATGACACCGCAGAGGGTGGCCACTGTGGTGGAAAGGAGTATCGGGATGAATACGTCGGTGGGTTGCGCCGCGCCGTAGCTGGAGCGGAAGGCGAGTATGGTGGTGGGTATGATGGTAAGGCCCGACGTGTTGAGCACGAGGAACATTATCATCGGGTTGGTGGCCGTGTCTTTCTTCGGGTTCAGCTCTTGCAGCTGCTGCATGGCCTTCAGTCCGGTGGGCGTGGCGGCATTGTCGAGGCCAAGCATGTTGGAGGCCACGTTCATGAAGATGGACCCCATTGCCGGATGGTTCTTGGGGATGTCAGGGAAAAGACGCGAGAAGACAGGGCTGAGCATGCGCGCCAACAGGTTGACAGCGCCGGCCTTTTCGCCTATACGCATGATGCCGAGCCAAAGGGCAAGCACACCCGTAAGGCCAAGGGAGGTCTCAAACGCTGTCTTCGATGTATCAAAAGTGGAGTCAACTATCTTCTGGAAGATAGTGGTGTCGCCCATCAAGAACTGCGCTACGGCAAAGATGAAAGAAACGACGAAAAAAGCTATCCAAATGTAATTCAGTACCATATCGCGTGCAAAGGTACTGCTTTTATCTGATGTATAAAGTGTGAGCGGAAAGTTTTTTCCGCTCACACTTTACATAAAATTCGCCAACGGAACCATTCCGCTCACTTTATGTTAAATCTCAATCCTATGTTAAGGCTGAAACTCGTCGGCCTGTCCTTGTAGACGTTGACCACCGACGAGTGGTTGTCGAAGAAGTGGGTCATGCCTGGCTCGGCATAGACGCTAAGTGACGGCGTGAAGTGGTAGGCTCCGCCCACGGCGGCCTTCACCGACCATTGCGGACGTTTCTCCGTGAGGTTGTCTGGCTCATAATTGTCCATTCCCCTTGAGCCTTTCACCAGCTTCTCCACCTCGCCGCCAGCGGTGACATACACCTCGGCGTGCCTGGTGAGCAGGAAGCTATAGCTTGCCGTGAGTGGCACGCCAACATAGTGCAACTTCTGACGTTCCACGACGTGTTTGTCTTCCGCGAAATTGGAAGAGAGGTAACTGTAAGTGACGCCCGTGTTGACCGCCCAACGGCTTGAGAGCCTGTAGCCCAGGCTCACGCCCACCTTCACGGGCTGTGCGTGGTGGGCCTTCATCTCGTGTCGCTTGGCCATGTAGACGTTAGCCTTGCCAAGTTGCATTGGGAAAGCGCCAAAAGGCATCGCGTCGGAGTAATAAGCATTGGCGTTGTTTACGTTTCCGCCATCCCCCAGCCCGTTGCCGTTGAGCGCGCCACCGCAATAGGCGGTTAGGGATAGCCGCGACGACGCGGGCGCGGAGCCACGACGAGCGTAGCCTGCCTCGGCTTGATATTGATAATCGTTTCGTCCGGAGTGCTTCACAGGCTTTGTTTGCCTGCGCGACTCCGACAACGGCTTGCTCTTTTCCTCCAACAGCTTGCTCCTTTCCTCCAATGGCCTGCCCTTTTCCTCATTAGATGTCATTGGGGCATTTTGCCCCGAGGAGGCTTCACTTGCCATGGCAATGGTTTCGGCATTAACAGGATTAGCGCTTGCCGCCTCGTGGTTGGTGGCCAAGACGCCAGCGAGAGGTTTCGCGTCGAGAGCCACTCCAGCCTCGGTGGCTACCGTGGCAAAAGCCGAACCTATCTTGCCTGCTCCCGTGCCAAGAGCCGTGGCGGCCTCAGCACGGTTTGCCGATTGCTGAACGGCTCGCGTCACGGCGACCACGCGCGGCGACTCGTCCACCTTCAGCAGTCGCCACGTCACGGGAACGGCGATTGCCGCGACTACGGCGGCGGCAGTAAGCCAACGATAGCGCCACATCGCCACTTTTCGCGCAGGCTGAATCGGCTCGCCGGGGGCAACGGGCGAGGTAGAGGCGAGACGCTGCTTCACCTCTTCAAGGAGACCGTCGGGTGCCTTGACCTTCCGGTCGGCCATCAGCCGTTGTATGTCTTTGGTCCAGTCTTCGTTCATTGCGTTTCCTTCTTTCTTTTGCTTAGTAGCCTTGCCAACATGGCCTTGGCCCTGTGATATTGCGAAGCCGAGGTGTCGGGCTTGATGCCCAACAACTCGGCTATCTCCTTGTGGCTCTTGCCTTCTATGGCGTAGAGGTTGAACACCGCTCGGTAGCCGTCGGGCAATTGCCGCAACGCCTCATCGACCATGTCGGCCGTGAGGCCCGACGTGTCGGGCGGTTCATCGGGCGCGTCGGGAATGTCGCGCTCGCTGTCCACGAACAACATCTTCTTCTTTTCGCGTAGGAACATCAGCGCCTCGTTCACGACCACGCGCGTCAGCCATGCCTTCAACGAGCCTTCGCCGCGATATTTGAAAGTGCCGACCGAGGAGAACACCTTTATCAGGGCCTCTTGCAACACGTCGCGAATGTCGTCGGGCTGGGTCACGTATCTCACGCAGACACCGGCCATGTAGTCGGCAAACTCAGCGTACAGCACATCCATCGCGCGGGAATCGCCCCGTGCGAACAGTTGCAGGATGTGCCGTTCATTGTTCATTCGCGATATTTGTACTTAAAGGTATGACTCTTCTCGCCCGAGAACGAATTCCACTTCAACGTGATGTTCTCGTATTTGCCGCCGTCTTCCGGCTTGGGGACATCGTTGAGCCTGAAGGCTATGATGCCATCGCCCACCGCGCCCTTGGCGTCGCCGTTGGCGTCGTGGAAGAGCCTGAGCGTGCCGTCGGCCTGGCGCACCAGCCTGAGCGTGTGGATCTTCATGCCACCAAACAATGTGCGGAAGTGGAGGGTAAGGTAGCCATCCTCGCACACGGTCTTCCAACTGTCTAATATCTCCACGGGGTCGTCGCCATAGACCTTCTCCATGTCGTTGACAATTGGCGACATCGGCTTCGTGCGGATGGTGTCGAGCACGTTTACGATATGCACGTCGCGCTGAAGCCCCGTGTAGTTCTTATCGTTGAATATCACTGACACAAGGGCACGCAACTCTTTCTTGTCGGTGGCATTAAACGGCCACTGCTTGTAATCCTTGTCGACAAGGGTCACAGAGTCGTTGAGCTGCATGTAGACTTGCCCCGTAGTGGGATTGGTCTTGAAGGTCACCAACGCGTTGGGGTTATAGACTGGGCATATAACATAATTGTTGTCGTAGTCATCATCGCACGACTGCAACGTGAACGCCGAGGAAAACATTATGGCCGCGAAGGCCATCATCTTTAATAGTTTATTCATAGCTGTCCTGATTATATTCACAGGTAAAATGCCGATAATGGCAAAACCTTGCACAGCTATAACATTTTTTAGAGAATTGCCGCCTTCAGTTCCTCAAGGTTTTCCACGACCTTGATGTAATCGGTCCAATGGCCACGCATGAAGCCACGCCGCTGCATGTCGTCGAGCATCTCGATGGCCTTGTCCCAAAAGCCTTCCACATTATAGAGTATGGCCTCCTTGCAATGATACCCAATGCTGTGGGACGCGGCCACCGTGAACACCTCGTCCAAGGTGCCTATGCCGCCTGGCAACGCCACGCACACGTCGGCTTGCGCGAGCATGAGGTCCTTGCGGTCGGAAAGGTTGTCGCATGGTATCTCCACGTCGAGGCAGTCGGGACGCTGGCCACTATTCGCGAGAATCTGTGGTATGACGCCTATTATCTGGCCGCCGCCATTGTGCACGGCCTCGCCAACGCACCGCATGAGCCCACGGTTCTGGCCGCCATAAACGAGAGTGTGGCCACTATCAGCCATCCACTTGCCAAGCTCCTCGGCGGCCTTGAAATAAGCCGGCGCTATGGAGTCGTTGGCTGAACAAAACACTGCTATCTTCATGTCTAAATTATTTTACATGGCAAAGATAACAATAATTATAATATTTTTGTCGCTTAATCTCTTATTTTACAGTAACTTTGCACATTATTTATTTTATATAGCTATATTTTTTTGAAGACGTTTGAAGAATTGGGCGTGAGCGAGCCTATCCGCCGCGCCATTGAAGAACTTGGATTCGAGCAGCCGATGCCCGTCCAAGAGGAAGTTATCCCGTATTTGTTGGGGGAGCACAACGATGTCATCGCGCTGGCGCAGACCGGCACAGGCAAGACGGCCGCATACGGCATTCCCGTGTTGCAGAAGACCGACGCCACGACAAAAGACACGCAGGCACTCATCTTGAGCCCTACGCGCGAGTTGTGCCTGCAGATAGCCGACGACCTAAACTCGTTTGCTAAGTACATTCCCCATATGCACATCATACCCGTATATGGTGGCGCGTCCATCGTGACGCAAATCAATGAGCTGCGACATGGGGCGCAAATCATCGTGGCTACGCCAGGCCGACTCATCGACCTCATGGAGCGTGGCAAGGTGAAGCTCGAAAACATTCGCAACGTGGTGCTCGACGAGGCCGACGAAATGCTGAACATGGGTTTCTCCGACAGCATAAACGCCATCTTCGAGCATGTGCCCGAATACCGAAACACGCTGCTCTTCTCTGCCACGATGAGCAAGGAGATAGAGAAGATAGCCAAAAACTATTTGCACGACTACAAGGAGATAGTGGTGGGCTCGCGCAACGAGGGCGCCGAGAACGTGAACCACATCTACTATCTCGTGAACGCCAAGGACAAGTACCTGGCACTGAAACGCATCGTGGACTTCTACCCACGCATCTACGGCATAATATTCTGCCGCACGAAGCTGGAGACGCAGGAAGTGGCCGACAAGCTCATAAAGGACGGATACAACGCCGAGTCGCTGCACGGGGACCTGTCGCAGCAACAGCGCGACCTCACGATGCAGAAGTTCAGACAGCACTTGGTGCAACTGCTCGTGGCGACCGACGTGGCGGCTCGCGGCCTCGACGTGGACGACCTGACCCACGTTATCAACTACGGACTGCCCGACGACGTGGAGAACTACACCCACAGGTCTGGACGCACGGGACGCGCCGGAAAGAAGGGCACCAGCATCTCCATCATACACTCGCGCGAGAAGTTCAAGGTGAAAGCCATTGAGAAGGTCATTGGCAAGGAGTTTGTAGACGGCACGCTGCCCACGCCGGAGGAGATATGCAAGAAGCAGCTGTTCAAGACCATGGACGACATCATGAAGACTGATGTAGACGAGGACTTGATAGCGCCTTACATGACCGACATAAACCGCCAGTTTGAGTATATCGACAAGGAAGACATCATAAAGAAGATGGTGTCTAACACCTTTGGCCGCTTCCTCGACTACTACAAGAACGCGCCAACGATAGAGAAGCCCACACGCGGCAACGCTCGCGACGACAGGAAGAAGGGCGAGAAAGGCAGAAACAGCTCGCGCGGCGACCGCCCACGCGGACCTCGCAAGGCTGAGGCTGGCTATCGCAGGCTTTTCATCAACCTTGGCAAGGCCGACGGCTTCTACCCTGGCGAGGTGATGCAGTTTATCAACCACCACGTGCACGGGCCGAAACAGGAGATCGGGCACATAGACCTGCTGTCGAAGTTCTCGTATATTGAGGTGCCCGAGAAAGACGCCAACAAGGTGATGGGAGCCATCAATGGCGTGAGATACAAGGGACGCGAGGTGAGGTGCAACGACGCTGAGGACAAGAACGCCGGACGCGGCAACGCCCCACAGAAGAAACGCGAATACCGCAAGAAGAACGCCGACAACAACGCGAAAGGCAAGGACGACTGGCGCGCGCTGATGAATGGCGGCAACAAGAAGGACTTCAAGGACGAAGAGCACGACTTCTCGGAGGAAGGATGGGCACGACGCTTCCCGAAGAAGAAATAAGAAAGGTATATAAAAACAACAATAACACAAACCAAACAATGAAAAAGACTATCCTGGCCATGGCAGCCATGGCTATGCTGACGGCTTGCGCCGACGCTGCCGACAACAAGGGCAACGTCAGTTTCTCAGGCGAGTTGGCAGGCTTGAAAGACACGCTCATCGTGATGACACCAACAGGTGGAAGAAGCATGACAAGAGACACGGTGCTCACTAAAGACGGCAAGTTCCAGTTCACCGTCAACGTGAACGAGCCTACATTGATATACGCTTATACCCCTGGCACGCTGCGCCGCACTGAGCGCGTAGGGTTCGAGGCTATTGCCGTGCCTGGCGAGAAGGCCGTGATGACCGGCGACGTGAGCAAGGAATACTTCTTCAGCGGCAGCAAGTTCTACCAGGAATACAATGAGGCTGACAGGGTTTACTCTAACGCCCTCAAGCCTCTCAACGAGTTGGTGGAGTCGCTGAACAAGCGCATGCAAGCAGGTGAGTCGCAAGAGACACTGCAAAAAGAATACGGCGAGAAGGGCCCCGCGCTGCAGAAGCAAGCCATAAACGCCATAGTGGACTTCATTGCCAAGCATCCTGACTCGGAAGGCGCGGCGGCATTCATCCCTTCGCTGGGCGACCTGGCCACGATGAAGAAAGCGGCGGCATCGCTGTCGGAGAAGGTGAGAAACGGACGCATGCACGCTTACTACCAGAACACCATAGACCAACTGGAGGCACGCGAGAAGGCCAAGGCTGAGGCTGGAAAGAAGCAAGCGGCTGGCGCCGTGGCTCCTGACTTCACGCTCAACGACATCAACGGCAAGCCTCTCTCGCTCGCCAGCTTCAAGGGCAAATACGTGCTGCTCGACTTCTGGGGCACGTGGTGCATCTGGTGCGTGCGCGGCATACCAAAGATGAAGGAATACTACAACAAGTACAAGGGCAAGTTTGAGATTCTGTCTATCGACTGCAACGACACCATGGAGAAGTGGAAAGAGGGCGTGAAGAAGCATGAACTGCCTTGGAAGAACGTGTACCAGCCAAAGACCGGCAACGTGCAGACAACTGAGATGTATGCCATCCAGGGCTTCCCGACAAAGATTCTCGTGGGTCCAGACGGCAAGATCGTGAAGACAGTAGTGGGCGAGGATCCCGCGTTCTACACATTCCTCGACGAGACTTTCGGCAAATAACGCTTAGGCCGGCACAAGACCGGCCACTGCAAAGCCACCGAAAACAGCATTGGTTTTCATGTGGCTAAGACATAAAAGGGCGGTTCCGCTATGGAGCCGCCCTTTTTATTATGTTTGCTGGGGCCGCACCATGCAATGCCATCTTATTCCACCATTCGGGTTGCGGACGGTTTTGCACATTGCGGTTTCTTGGCAGGGGCGCCCCCTTTGGCCGTCCGCGGTCGGAATATACCCACGCCTCGCGCGAGGCACGAAAAAAGGGAAGAATCAGCGCGCTGATTCTTCCCTTTAGGGTTTTATCGCATACGGCACTCAAAGGCTCGAAATAACGCCTCTGAAGCCGTCAGCAGACATGTTAGTCGGCAAGCTTAGCCTTGATGAACTCGCGGTTGAGGCGAGCGATGTTGGCGATAGACTCATTCTTCGGGCACTCAGCCTCGCAAGCGCGGGTGTTGGTGCAGTTACCGAAGCCGAGCTCCTCCATCTTGGCAACCATGTTCTTGGCGCGACGCGCGGCCTCTACGCGACCTTGTGGCAGGAGCGCGAACTGGCTGACCTTTGAAGAGACGAAGAGCATTGCGGAACCGTTCTTGCAGGCTGCCACGCAAGCGCCGCAACCAATGCAAGTGGCGCAGTCCATGGCCTCGTCGGCGGCGTCCTTAGAGATAAGGATGGCGTTAGCGTCCTGGGCCTGGCCGGTGCGCACGCTGGTATAGCCGCCAGCGGCGATGATCTTGTCGAAAGCCGAACGGTCTACCATGCAGTCCTTGATGATAGGGAAGGCTGCCGAGCGCCAAGGCTCAACGGTGATGACGTCGCCATCGTGGAAACGGCGCATGTAGAGCTGGCAAGTGGTAGCGCCCTGCGCTGGTCCGTGAGGATGACCGTTGATATAGAGTGAGCACATGCCGCAAATGCCCTCGCGGCAGTCGTGGTCGAAGACGAAAGGCTCGTTGCCACCCTCAATGAGTTGCTCGTTAAGGATGTCGAGCATCTCCAGGAAAGAAGTGTCGCCGGGGATGTCTTTCATCTCAAAGGTGTCGAAGTGGCCTTCTGCTTTAGGGCCGTTCTGACGCCAAACCTTCAGTGTGAATGATATATTCTGATCCATTGTTTTTCTTGAGTTAATGAACTTAAAAACTATGATTTATAGTTACGTGTCTGAACCTTGATGTACTGGTAATCGAGGTCTTCCTTGTAGAGCGCCGGGGCCTGGTTCTCGCCCTTGTACTCCCAGCAAGCCACGTACATGTAGTTCTCATCATCACGCTTAGCCTCGCCTTCCTCGGTCTGGCTCTCCTCGCGGAAGTGGCCACCGCAGCTCTCGTTGCGCTCCAGAGCGTCGTAAGCGATGAGCTCACCCATGAGGATGAAGTCGCGGAGGTGGATAGCCTTGTCGAGCTCGACGTTGAGGCCTTCCTTGGATCCTGGCACACGCACGCAGGTGTTGAACTGCTCGCGCACGTCCTTCAGCATCGCGAGGGCCTTCTTCAAGCCTTCGGCGTTGCGTGCCATGCCCACGTAGTTCCACATGATGTTGTAGAGCTCCTTGTGGATGGAGTCAACGCTCATCAGCTTAGACTTGTCGGCCTGCTTGTTCTGGATGTCCATGATGCGGTCTATCTCGGCCTGCACGTTCTTCTCAGCCTCCACGAACTCAGGAGCGTCGGTGCTTGGCTTCTTCACCTGAATCTGGTCGGAGAGATAGTTCTGCATGGTGTAAGGAATGACGAAGTAACCGTCTGACAGGCCCTGCATCAGCGCGGAAGCGCCGAGGCGGTTTGCGCCGTGGTCGGAGAAGTTGCACTCGCCCAGGGCGAAGAGGCCCTTGACGTTGGTCTGGAGCTCATAGTCTACCCAAAGGCCACCCATGGTATAGTGGATAGCAGGGAAGATCATCATCGGGTTGTCGTGAGGATCCACGTCGGTAATCTCCTGGTACATGTCGAAGAGGTTGCCATAACGCTGGTCTACCACGTCGCGGCCGAGACGGTCGAAAGCCTCAGAGAAGTCGAGGAACACGGCCAGGCCAGTGTTGTTGACGCCATAGCCCTTGTCGGTACGCTCCTTGGCTGCGCGTGAAGCCACGTCGCGAGGCACGAGGTTACCGAAGGCAGGATAACGGCGCTCGAGGTAATAGTCGCGGTCTTCCTCAGGAATGTCGCGGCCCTTGATCTCGCCCTTCTGCAGCTTCTTGGCGTCCTCAAGCTTCTTAGGCACCCAGATGCGGCCATCGTTACGAAGCGACTCCGACATCAATGTCAGCTTAGACTGCTTGTCGCCGTGCACGGGGATACATGTCGGGTGAATCTGCACGAAGCAAGGATTGGCGAACCATGCGCCCTTGCGGTAAGCCTGGATGGCGGCGGTGCAGTTGCAGCCCATGGCGTTGGTAGAGAGGAAGTATGTGTTGCCATAACCACCTGTGGCAAGGCAAACGGCATGTGCGGAATAACGCTCCAGCTTGCCTGAGACGAGGTCCTTGGCGATGACGCCACGGCAGCGTCCGTCGACGATGACCACGTCCTCAATCTCCGTGCGGGTGTGAAGCTCCACGGTGCCGCGGTTCACCTCCTTCATCAATGAAGAGTAGGCGCCGAGCAAAAGCTGCTGACCGGTCTGGCCCTTGGCGTAGAACGTGCGGCTCACCTGCACGCCACCGAACGAGCGGTTGGCCAACATGCCGCCATACTCACGTGCGAAAGGCACGCCCTGGGCGACGCACTGGTCGATGATGTTGGCGCTGACCTCTGCCAGACGATACACGTTGGCCTCGCGAGCGCGGTAGTCGCCACCCTTGATGGTGTCGTAGAACAGGCGGTAAACGGCGTCACCGTCGTTCTGGTAGTTCTTGGCTGCGTTGATACCACCCTGCGCGGCGATGGAGTGAGCGCGGCGAGGAGAGTCCTGGATGCAGAAGTTGATGACATGGAAACCCATCTCGCCAAGAGAGGCGGCGGCGCTTGCTCCTGCCAGACCCGTACCCACGACGATGATGTCGAGCTTACGCTTGTTGGCTGGGTTCACCAGCTTTTGATGAGCTTTATAGTTGGTCCATTTCTCGGCCAGAGGGCCTTCTGGAATTCTTGAATCTATCTGAGTCATTTTTATTATGAGTTTATAGTTGTTGGGAATTATAGTCTATAGTTTGTGAGTTTTTCGTTTATAGTCTTGAATAGCATTTGGCTATAGGGTTCATCAACTAAAAACTAAAAACTATATTTGCTATCAACTATTAGAAGCTGGGCGCGAAACCAAACCAGAATGACAATACCAGGAAGGCGAACACGGCCATGAGGATGGTGACATAGGCGATGCCGATGCACTGCCAGCGCTTCAGCCAAATCTTGCCGCTCCAGCCCAAGGTCTGCATTGCTGACCAGAAGCCATGAGAGAGGTGGAACCACAGGGCCACGAGCCACACGAGATAGAGCACAGAGTAGACAGGGTTGGAGAATGTCTCCTGAATCCAGCCAAAGCCATCGGCGGGAGCCGGTGTCGTGGCGCAGCCAGCGAGCTCGGCGAGCATCATGTGGGCCCAGAAGTTGTAGAGGTGGAGCAGAAGGCCTACCACGATGATAAGGCCGAGCACCAACATGTTCTGAGATGCCCAAGACACCTCGGGGCGACGGCTTGTCACCTCGTAGCGCTGTGGGCCACGAGCCCTACGGTTCTGTGCCGTGAGGATGAACGCGTAAACGATGTGGCACACTGCCAGGAAGGCAAGGCCAAGCGTTCCCAATACTGCGTACCAGTTGCTTCCCAAGAACTCGCACACCATGTTGTAGGCATGCCCAGAGAAGAATGCGGCAACGTTCATGCAGCAGTGGAAGGTCAGGAAGAGAATGAGGCAGATGCCAGTGAGAGACATCACCACTTTTCTACCAATCGGAGAATTGATTAACCACATAAATGATTGAGTTTAAAGATAATATTAATGTTATGTTTTTGTATTATAATCACTTTTGGGCACACGAATACCCCTCCTTAGATGCAAGGAGCGCGTTTCCGCTGCAAAAATACTATTTTTTTAGGTATTTTACAAATCGAAATGGCAAAAAAAACATATTATTTGTCTTGGTGAGGACGTATTGGCAAATCAGAGGCATTTGACCATTCGGGTTGCGGACGGTCACAGGGGCCGTTCCAGCAAAGCATACGATGTGTATCAAAATGTTTTACAAATGGTCGTCTGAGAATCGATTTTTTTCAACCAAGGTGCCGCTTGCGTGGAAATGACGCAATTATGGGCCATTTTGATAAATGGCTGATTATCAAACGATTGCGTTTTTAACGGTTCTTCAGCGTTGCAAATTCGCTTAAATGGCGTCGCCGTTACACTGTAATCGCGTCGCCGTTACACTGTAATCGCAGTGCCGTTACACTGTAATCGCGTCGCCGTTACAGTGGAATCGCGACGCGATTACGCCGTAACGGCAAAAATTTTTGGCCGAAAACTTGCTGATGGTGTTGCCAAGAGGCGAAAGGCTACCCTTTTTCAGCTCTATTTGCCCCTGTTTCCAAGTGTTAAATTTCGGCAATAATATTTTACAATTCCGCATGGGCGCATGGTGCCTGTCATGGACTAACGTAAAGCTGTATTGGCTCATTTAGTAAACCATCACTCCAAATGCCATAAGAGCCAAGAAAAAGGCCAGAAAGCGCAATAAAACGGCCAAGCGTGTGGTTTACTTGCGCTTTCTTCGTAATTTTGCATCGCGAAAACAACACTTACACACCGCGAAATAACATTTATATATAGGTATATGCATGGACTTTACACCGTGTTGCTCTTGCTGATGAGCAACATTTTCATGACTTTGGCTTGGTACGGACATCTCAAACTGCAGGAGAATGGCGTGAGCAGCCACTGGCCGCTCATTGGCGTCATCTTGTTCTCATGGTGCATCGCCTTTTTTGAATATTGCTGCCAGGTGCCTGCCAACCGCATAGGGTTCGTAGAGAACGGAGGCCCGTTCACGCTCGTGCAGCTCAAGGTGGTGCAGGAGTGTGTGTCGCTGATTGTGTTTGCCATCATCGCCAACATCCTATTCCAGGGACAGGCACTCCACTGGAACCATATCGCGGCGTTCATCTGCCTCGTCACCGCCGTCTACTTAGTCTTCATGAAATAGGCACCACCAACACTTATCACCACCATGACCTAATGACGCTACTCTTGCCGAACGCGACGAATCTTTCGGCAAGAGTGGCATGAGTGGCGCGCGCACCTGAAAAATGAGTATTACTTTATAAAGAAATTCGTTTCTTTTTCTTACTTTTGCGCCAAAACACATTTTCAACTATGATTTTTAAGTACGACGTCATCGTCATTGGCGGAGGACACGCGGGCTGCGAAGCGGCGTGCGCGGCCGCCAACATGGGCGCGAAGACATGTCTCATAACCATGGACATGAACAAGATTGCGCAAATGAGCTGCAACCCGGCCATCGGCGGCATAGCGAAGGGACAAATCGTGCGCGAGATTGACGCGTTGGGCGGGCAGACAGGTATCGTCACCGATCTCACCGCCATCCAGTTCAGAATGCTCAACAAGGGCAAGGGACCTGCCGTGTGGTCGCCAAGGGCGCAGTGCGACAGGGGAAAGTTTATCTGGGAATGGCGCGACAGGCTCGACCATACCGACAATCTCGACATCTGGCAAGACCAGGCCGAAGAGCTGATAGTGGAAAACGGCGTCGCCGTAGGCGTAAAGACGATATGGGGCGTGGAGTTCAGGGCCGGTGCGGTGGTGATAACCGCCGGGACGTTCCTCAACGGACTGATGCACATCGGCCACAAGCAAGTGGCAGGTGGCAGGATTGCGGAACCTGCCGCTTATCATCTCACAGAGTCGATAACAAGGTGGGGCGTGAGGTCCGGAAGAATGAAGACCGGGACACCCGTCAGACTCGACAAGCGCACCATCCACTTTGAGGACACCGAGGAGCAACCGGGCGACACCGGCTGGCACCAATTCTCTTTCAGTGGGGTGCAGCATGCCCTAAAGCAGCTACCTTGCTGGACTTGCAACACCAACGAGGAGGTTCACCGCATACTGAAGGACGACATTGCCAATTCTCCCCTTTTCAACGGTCAAATCAAGAGCACGGGACCACGCTATTGCCCATCCATTGAGACAAAGCTCGTGGTGTTCCCCGACCGTGACCACCATCCATTGTTTATCGAGCCTGAGGGTGAGAACACCAACGAGATGTATCTCAACGGCTTCTCATCGTCGATGCCAATGGAGACGCAGCTGAAAGCCATCCAACAAATTCCCGCGCTGAGAGACGCCAAGGCTTACCGACCGGGCTACGCGATAGAATACGACTACTTCGACCCCACGCAGCTCAGCCACTCGCTCGAATCGAAAGTCATACCTCGCCTGTTCTTCGCCGGACAGGTGAATGGAACCACGGGATACGAGGAAGCCGCGGGACAAGGGTTGATGGCAGGCATCAACGCCGCGCTGAAGTGCGCATCGTCTGAGCCATTCGTGCTTAAACGAGATGAGGCGTATATTGGCGTGCTTATCGACGACTTGTGCACGAAGGGCGTCGATGAGCCTTACCGCATGTTCACCTCAAGGGCCGAATATCGCATATTGTTAAGGCAAGACGATGCCGACGCAAGGCTCACGGAAAAAGCCTACGGCATCGGACTGGCGAAAAAAGACCGATACGACCGCTGGATGAGCAAGAAGGGCATGATAGAGAACATCATCGATTTCTGCGATTCTACAACCATACACCCGAAAGACATCAATTCGGCGCTTGAGGCCATTGGCACCACCCCACTCCACTTTGGCTGCAAAATCGCGGATCTAATCAGTCGTCCCCAAATCACCGTCAAACAACTGGCCGACATCGTTCCTGAGCTTAAAGAGCAACTCGGAAAGCTAAACGACAGAAAGGAAGAAATAATCGAGGCCGCCGAGGTCAAGATAAAATATAAAGGATATATAGAACGCGAGAAAATCGTGGCAGAGAAAATGCGCCGCCTTGAAGATATTAAAATAAAGGGACACTTCCGCTACGACGAGATTTCGGAGATAAGCACCGAAGGCCGCCAAAAGCTTCAACGCATAGACCCGGACACGTTGGCGGAGGCAAGCCGCATACCTGGCGTTTCACCGTCAGACATAAACGTCCTGCTCGTTTTGCTCGGAAGATAAGACGTGCCAACCGCAGTTTTGACATGAAACAACGCAGATTGTTTCACGTGAAACAAAACAAAGCGTAAACATTTGAAAAAGAATAAGATAACACTTAAAGTAAAACGTAAAACATGAACAACCAGACATTGGTAGAAAATCTCCGTACCATCAAGGATTGGCCTATTAAAGGCGTAAATTTCCGCGATGTCACCACCCTGTTCAAAAACGCGGAATGTGTGAAAATCATCAGCGACATGATGTACGACCTTTACAAGGACAAAGGCATAACAAAGATTGTCGGCATAGAGAGCCGTGGCTTCGTGATGAGCTCTGCTGCCGCCATCCGATTGAACGCTGGCATCGTGCTGTGCCGCAAGCCTGGCAAACTGCCTTGCGACACCATACAGCAAAGCTACGCCAAAGAGTATGGCATAGACACGATAGAGATTCACAAGGACGCCATTACGCCCGACGACGTGGTGCTGCTACACGACGACCTGCTGGCCACTGGTGGCACCATGAAGGCCGCCTGCGACCTCGTGAGGAAGTTTAAGCCAAAGAAGATTTTCTGCAATTTCATCATGGAGCTCAGCTCTGAGTTTCCTCATACACGCGAGATTTTCGACAAGGACGTTGAGATAACAAGCCTGCTCAAGTTTTAGTTCCACGTGAAACAAAACGAGGGAATGGTTGCTTGAGAACTGAGAGTTTGTGGGTATGGTTAAAGAAAACAACGAAAAAAGATTAGAGTACCTGAAAAACATAGTGCTCAATATGCCCGAGAAGCCTGGCAGCTACCAATATTATGATGACCTGCGCGAAAACGGTGGGAAGATAATATATGTGGGAAAGGCCAAGAACTTGAAGAGGCGCGTGTCGAGCTATTTCCACAGGGAAGTGGACAGGTTCAAGACAAAGGTGCTCGTCTCGAAGATAAAGGACATCTCTTACACCGTGGTAAACACGGAGGAGGATGCCCTTCTGCTCGAGAACGCTCTTATAAAGAAATACAACCCGAAGTACAATGTCTTGCTGAAGGATGGCAAGACCTACCCTTCCATAATCGTGACAAACGAGTTTTTCCCGCGAATATTCAAGACGCGACACATCAACAAGAAGCTCGGCACTTACTTCGGACCATACCCACACATCTCCTCTATGTATAATGTATTGGCACTTATTCAAAAGGCATTTAAGCCAAGGAGATGTCGCCAGCCAATAACACAGGAAGGCGTCAACATGGGCAAATACCGCCCTTGTCTGGAGTATCATATACACAACTGCGAGGGGTGTTGCGTCAGCAAGCAGTCGAGGGAGGATTATCTTGAGAACATAAGACAAGCCAAGGAGGTGCTCAAAGGTAACACTCGCGAACTGTCTGAATGGGTCTACAAGCGCATGATGGCCAACGCGGAGCTCATGAAGTTTGAAGAGGCTGAAAGGCTGAAGGAACGTTATTTGCTGTTGCAGGACTTCGTGTCGAAGAGCGAGGTGGTGAGCCACACCATCAACGACGTGGACGTGTTCACCATAACGGATGACGACAACAAGAAGAACGCGTATATTAATTATATTCACGTAAAGAACGGAACCATTAACCAGAGCTTCACCTACGAGTATAAACGCAAACTTGACGAGAGCGACGAGGACCTGCTTACGCAAGCCATACCGGAGATAAGGGAACGGTTCGGCAGTAAGTCGAAAGAGATTATCGTACCGTTCCAGATGGAGTGGAAACTGCGCGACGCGGAGTTTTTCATTCCTCAGCGGGGCGACAAGAAGCATCTCCTGGAGCTCTCCGAGATGAATGGCAAACAGTATAAGTTTGACAGGCTGAAGCAGACCGACAAGCTTAACCCTGAGCAGAAGCAGACGCGTTTGATGAAGGAATTGCAGGAAAAGCTGCACCTCGACAAGCTTCCTTACCAAATAGAGTGCTTCGACAACTCAAACATATCCGGCACGGATGCCGTAGCGGGCTGCATAGTGTATAAAGGCATGAAGCCCTCAAGAAAGGATTACAGGAAATACAACATCAAGACCGTTGTCGGCCCCGACGATTACGCTTCTATGCAAGAGGTGGTGAGAAGGAGATACACTCGCATGATAAACGAGAAGGCCACGCTGCCCGACCTCATCATCACGGATGGCGGCAAGGGACAGATGGACATCGTTAGGGAAGTGGTAGAAGACGAGCTGCACCTCAATATTCCCATAGCCGGACTCGCAAAGGACGATCGCCACCGCACCAACGAATTGCTGTTTGGCTTCCCGGCACAAGTGGTAGGCTTGAAGACCGACAGTGAACTGTTTCATGTCCTAACGCAGATACAAGACGAGGTGCACCGTTTCGCTATCACGTTCCATCGCGACAAGCGTTCGAAGCATGCGCTGCACTCAGCATTGGATGACATTAAAGGAATAGGTCCCAAAAGCAAGGAAGCATTGCTAAAAACCTTTAAATCAATGAAATACATAAAGGGTGCAAGCCTCGACCAACTTGCTACCATTATTGGCAAGGATAAGGCTCAAAGGGTCTTTGACGCATTAAACCAACAAGATGCGGCAAACCAGCAGAATGCATAAAAACAAAAGAATGGGTCAAGCGACCAACTTACTGAACGAGCAATAAAAAAAAACAAGCAATAGAAAACAATGAGAGTAGTAATACAACGTGTCACAAAAGCATCTGTGACGATTGACGGCAAGGTAAAATCAAGCATAGGCAAGGGTTACTTAATCCTTGTTGGCGTGTGCTCTGAAGACACAGAGGAAGACGCGGCTTGGCTTGTCAGGAAGATTATCGGATTGCGTGTCTTCGACGATGCCGACGGCGTGATGAACCTAAGCATTAACGACGTGAATGGTGACATACTTGTCGTTTCGCAGTTCACACTCATGGCAAGCTACAAGAAAGGCAACAGGCCGAGTTGGATAAAGGCAGCGCCCCACTCCATCTCCATTCCCCTTTACAATCGTTTCTGCGAATTGCTGACATCAGCCTTGGGAAAACCTATAGGCACAGGCGAGTTTGGAGCGATGATGGAGGTAGAGTTGCTTAACGACGGCCCTGTAACGATATGCATGGACACGAAGAACAAGGAGTGATACCGACAAGACAATCCACATCGAATAAACGCAAAAGTTAATATTTTGCTCTAAAAAGCGGAAATTGGGCGCAAAAAAGCAGGCTTGAAATACAACCAAGTGGCAGGACTTGACAGAAAAACGGATTCTTAAGGGCGATAAAAATAATTCGCAAGCAGCCAACACATTATACCACAGAATGTTACGGCAAATATTTATGATTATTTTATTACAATCCAATATTGCGAAAGAGATGTAAAGGAAGCCGCCAAGCCTTGCTTTTTGAGTATTTGAGCAATTGCACGCAATCTATATTGCACGCAATCGCATAAGACGACAATAATACCATCGCGCGAACAATCAACAGCACAAGCGCGACAATGAGCAATAAAAAACGAAGCGAAACCACGAAGAACAAAAAAATTGCTTATCTTTGCACAAGACCATAAACAGATGACAATAAAAGAAGCGCAAAACAACGTAGACTCTTGGATAAAGGAATATGGCGTGAGATACTTTTCTGAACTTACCAACATGACAGTACTTACTGAAGAGGTTGGAGAATTGGCTCGTGTCATGGCACGAAAATATGGCGACCAAAGTTTCAAGGAAGGTGAGAAAGACAACATGGGCGAAGAAATAGCCGACATCTTTTGGGTGCTATGCTGCATCGCCAATCAAACCGGCATAGACATAACAGAGGAGTTTAAGAAAAGCATTGAAAAGAAAACCCAGCGAGACAAGGACAGACATAAAAACAATCAAAAATTAAAATAAGAAAACATGGGAGTGATAAAAGAAAAAATAACGAAAGACATCCAAGCCCAACGCAGCGAGGGCATTGTGAACAGCAGCAAGATTGACCAGGCCTTTGCCAAGTATGACCTTAACGTGGACGAAGAGGAGGTAAAAAACAAGGTTAAGAGCATAATAACTGACAAGGTGCCGGAAAACGATAACCTCGACGTGAAGAAATTCTTGTTAGGCTCTGTTGAGCTGACATCCCTTCACACTACCGACACCGAGGAAAGCATCCTCGCCATGGTGGAGAAGGTCAACAAGTTTGAAGCAGCCTACCCTGACCTTCCACACGTAGCCACCATTTGCACATACCCCAACTTCGCGCATCTGGTGCGCAACACCCTTGAGGTGGATGGTGTTGAGATTGCCGTCGTCTCGGGCTCTTTCCCGTCATCGCAAACATTCATTGAGGTGAAAGTGGCAGAGACCGCTCTCGCCATAAAAGACGGCGCTACAAATGTAGACATTGTGTTGCCTGTGGGAAAATATCTTTCTGAAGACTATGAGGGCGTGGCAGACGACATCAATGAGCTTAAACAGACCTGTGGCGAAGTGCCGATGAAGGTCATTCTCGAGACCTGCGACCTCCCTACCCTATCCGACGTGAAAAAGGCAGCCATTCTCGCCATGTATAGCGGTGCAGACTACGTGAAGACATCAACGGGAAAAGAGAAGGCAGGAGCCACTCCAGAAGGTGTCTACGTGATGTGTCAAGCCATAAAAGAATACTACAACGAGACAGGTATCGTGATAGGTCTTAAGCCTGCCGGTGGCATCAACACGGTAATGGATGCAGTGGTCTATTACACCATCGTGAAAGAAGTACTCGGCGAGAAATGGCTCACCAACGAGCTCTTCCGTTTAGGCACAAGCCGCCTGACCAACCTGTTGCTGAGCGAGATAATAGGCAAGGAAACAAAGTGGTTCTGACAAGCCAATAAGCATTATGGTGCGAGAAACATCAATAGTTAGCAAAGATGACAGATGATTTCCGCATAGAGATACCACAATGAATAATCGAGTAGGAGGTAAACACTAATCATAGGTGTTTATCTCCTATTTTCGTGTTTACCGACCTCTCACACCATCGTACATCGGTTCCGCATACGGCGGTTCCTATTTTGGGTGACATTCGAGATATTCACCCAATATTTTCCTTGTTGACTTTGAGATATAGAGTGTTCTCTATAAATCGGGTTATGCTATCTCATCCACGGTTAAATGCCTTGTATGAAGTTTCTGTTCGTTAGGTCAGATGTTTGCCGCCAGCTTCCTTCAGATTTCACCTTGCGATGAACACCCTTGCCTTTGGCTATGTAATTCCCGCTATTAGGGCTTACTCGGGATTTCCACCCGTTAGACAATGCTCATGCCGAGCGTACAGAAATTGGGTAGGGTAAATGTTATACGTGTAAACCCAAAACGGTACAAGAAAAGTGAAGCATTCAGGTATCGATAGTTCTGCATAGGTATACAGGACAGTATATCATAGCTATACTCCCGGTAAGCCATTGCTTCGCCTGATATTACCACCATGAATAATCTGCGGAATAATCTTCTATTTGTGGCTAATGTAACTTTTTTATAATCATTCCACAATTGCTTTTAAAATTTTATTGTAATTTTGCAAGCATAATAACTTATATAACCACACATGCCGTGGAGTGCCGAGTAGTTTCTAACTTATTGTATAATAGTGTATAGCAAAGAAAAACATCACAGGAGTTTGTTATTACACTTTGAAGAGAAGAAAGTAAACATAAGATAAGAAAAAGTATGGACTCATTATTTCTTTTTCAGTTTGCATGTTTCATATTCATGCTGATTAATGCCTTCATCATAGCACTCTCTCATCTGCATGTAAGATGGGGTAACAAGCGGTATGAATGCTCACGATGGATGATTTTTACTGCAATGACAGGACTGGCGATACAATATTTGATACAGATGTCTTTCGGATTCCGTGCTGCGGACGATAGTCTGGGGGCGGTCATCAACATCCTCATCTATACTCCCTGCATCTCGCTCATCTCCATAAGTATCTGCAACATAGAAGCCATCCGTGACAACCTCAAGAATATGATTATGGTGTGCAGTGGCATTTATGCAGCCATCATTGTGGTATTTTGCTTGGGGACAAGTATCCATCACAGCCTGTATATCAGAGAAGGGCTTTATCTGATGTTGGGGCTCTTCTGCATAAGTGTTTTCTATTGCATATACATGATTATGCAGGAGATGAACAGGCGTAAAAATATACTGGAGACAATGGCTGCAACGGATATGTTGCCTTACGTAAGGCATTCGCATGCAAGTATAACCATTCTATGGCTCGCAATTCTCGCTATGCCTGTTGCCATATTTTCCACTACCTTATTATATATAGTAGGTCCCGTCGTATTGCTTGCCTTGTTGTTCTTCAATCTTACGTTTGTAGCCCTCGGCAACAATTATATTCCTACAGAAGAACTCTTGGACAAAGAAGAGGAAAACCAACGGGACTGCAGGAAAAGCCCAGCAAGGCAACTGTCTGAAGAGCGCATTAAGTTTATCCGGAACAGTCTTGACCAATGGTGTGCGGATTCAGGATACAAGGACAGTACTGTCAATATGCTGACCCTCTCCCGTAATCTCTGTATCTCCAAGGATGAGCTATCTGTATTCTTCGAACAATGTATGAAATCAACATTCAGAATATGGCTCAGCGACATACGTTTCAATGCAGCAAAGAAGATGATGATGGAATATCCGGACTATAGCAATGACATCATTTCTGCCGAGTGCGGCTTCTCCGCCCGAACTTATCTGTACCGGATTTTCAAGTCAAAGGAAGGTTGCACTCCCACCGAATGGAGAGACGAACAGACCGCAAACGCAGCCCGAAACAACAAAGAAAAGCAAGACTGATTTTTTTAATAAATACAAGAAACACACAAAACAAAAAGGAACAAATCGCCATAATGGGTGTCTACTTTCCACGAAGTAGACACCTAAAACATAGGAAACAGACCTCCTCGGATAAGGGCATTATTTTTTCATCTTATACCCACTTCATTTTTTCGCAAGCTCAAGGAAACTCCACCGACCATTCCGAATAGCTATAGGGCTTTGGTTTGTTCTGCAACCTTACCCACGGTCATATGCCTTGTATGAAGTTCCTGTTCGTTAGGTCAGATGTTTGCCGCGCCATCTTTTTCGCTTGTTTTTGGCGGTGCAAAAGACAAGCCACAAACTAGTGAACTTCTTGTATTTTTCTTACCTTTGCATTCTATATCAATCTAGCAAAAACACAAACAAAACATGGAAAAGAAACAAATAGTTTTTATTGAGTACATCCGCGTCGTGGCCTGTTTTCTGGTCATGCTTGTTCATGCCAGCGAAAATTTCTATGGTGCAGACAGCTCAGGATTGGCCGGCAATATGTCAATGCTGGCCAACGAAAGCAACCGCTTCTGGGTCTCGTTCTATGAC
Source organism: Prevotella sp. (assembly GCA_022769825.1). GTDB lineage: Bacteria > Bacteroidota > Bacteroidia > Bacteroidales > Bacteroidaceae > Prevotella. The sequence goes on from JALEJI010000075.1 coordinate 88,743, forward strand.
GGAGCGTTAAGCCGCATCTGCGTGCCTCTGTTCATGGTGGTGAGTGCTTTCCTTCTTGTGCCAATGAAGGAGGGCATGACGATGCACTCATTCTATAAACGGCGATTCATGCGCATCCTGCCACCATTTATAGTCTTTCAGCTCCTTTACACTTTCATCCCCGCCATGCTCGGCCAATGGACGTGGAACGAAGCTTTAGACGGTCTTTGGATGTTGCCGTTCAATTTCTCACCAATGGCCGGACACCTGTGGTTTATGTATCCGCTCATCTCGCTCTACCTCATCATCCCTGTCGTCTCGCCCTGGCTGGAAAAATCAACGGCCAAAGAGGAACTCACATTCATCGGCATTTTCATTCTCTCAACCTTCATTCCATGGCTTCACAGATTTGTCACCCGTGAGCTTTGGGGCGAATGTTTCTGGAATGGGTTTACAATGCTCTGGTACTGCTCAGGCTACCTGGGCTATCTGGTGCTGGCACATTACATCAGAAAGCACATCACCTGGAATCGGGGCAAGAGAATGAGAATCGGCTTGACCTGCCTTTTCATAGGTGGTGCCTTTACAGGTTGGTCATTCTGGTGGAAGGGTGTTCCCGGTCAGATCATAGAGACACCTCTGCTTGAATGGTCGTGGGAATTCTGTACGCCCAACGTGCTGCTGGCCACCTTTGGTGCCTTCCTGCTGTTCACATGTATTGAGCAGAAAGAAGCCCCCAGATGGATTACAGACATTTCCCGCCTCTCGTTCAGCATGTATCTGATGCACCTGTTCTTCCTGGCCCCTATTGCCGGTTTCTTCGTGAACGGCAACCAGGCAGAGCCGCTCATACCTGTTTGGGCAGCTATCCCCTGCATAGCTCTGCTTTCCTTTATGTGCTGTGTGATTACCAGCAAGCTGCTGTCATTTTTACCTGGGCACAAGTATTTTGGCATATAAAGCATATAAGCAAGTGTTCAAAATTAATCGCATATTTGAATCTTATAAGAAGATGTTATGCGATTAATTTTGAACACCTACTTATTAATATTGCAAAGATAAATGATTGTTTCTAAAAAGCGCAACAAAACGGAAGATATTTTTTGTTCTACGCTAAATTTAACGTTTCAACATATGAGAAAGCCTTGACACAGCAAGCAAAAAAGAGAATTGATTCATTTAATTTTCTTTCAGACACCCACTTGTCTAAAAAAATTTTGTATATTTGCAATCTATTAATCAACAAAAACAACGTATAACCAACGAGAAACCTATGGACGTTAAACAATTTTTTCTACTATCAACTCTGTGCTTGACAATGGGTGCCACACAGGCTCCTGCACAAGGATTCCTGAACAAGTTGAAGAATAAAGGTGCAAAACTTATAAAACAGGCGATGCCAGATCCCGTGAAAGACGTGGTGAAAACGGTTGAGGATACCGAAGGTGCTGCTTCGAGAATCCGAACCCGTGTGGAAAACAAGGTGCGAAACAGAACGGGCGGCGAAAGCATGCAACGCAGAAGAACGCAAGCTGGCAGCGGCGGCGTGACGCTAAGCCCTAAAAAGAAAGAAATAACGATAAAGCTTTGCCGTGGTCTTGGACCGTCGACATGGTACGGCCGCAACAACGCGCGTTCGCCACTGCCTCCTGTCTGCTCTAAGCAAGACAGCTGGTACGAGTCGCTCTCCTTCATCAACGACATGGACAACGCCAGCCTCGTGGCTGAAGCAAACATGTTAGACAACCTTGTGACGAAACATACGTCAAAAGTTTGCTCACCCGTGGTTTTTCGTCGCGAGGAAAACTCAATAGAGAGGGGAGCACGCATAAGTGCGCTTAACAACGCCGTGAGATACCTCAACGGCAGCACGGACGAGATGCCA
>JALEJI010000077.1 GCA_022769825.1 Prevotella sp.
CAGTATCTGCGTTATCTGAAAATGTAAAACGGTTACTTGTTGCGATTGGCACAGATGAAAAGAGCGTAAAGGAAATGATGGAGGCGGTCGGTTTGAAGAATCGTCCCAATTTCCTTGAATATTCTCTTACGCCAGCCATTACTGAAGGCTTTGTAAAAATGAAATATCCCAACTCGCCCCGTCATCCTCGTCAGAAGTATCTTCTGACGGTTAAAGGACAGGCCGCGTATGATGAATTACTTCGCGCAACTGGCTTATGAAGTCATCCTTGTACTTTGGTGACACAACGAGCGAGTCGTGGGTGAAGCTTATCTCAAGCCTGTCGAGTGATGCCGCTGGCGCCGAAAGCAACGTGTGGGTAGGCTTGATGGATTGAATGTCGTTTATGTCGTAGGCGTGTGAGAAAAGTCCGTCTTTCACGATGAGGCTTGTGCCACGGATGACGTACCTGATGTTGAACAGGTAGAAAGTGATGGGCACGATGAGCACCGCGGCGATGATGATGCTCACGGCTACGTTGCCGGAGCAGCCTATTGGCACGACCGAAGCTATGATGACGGCGTAGATGACGGCCAAGAGCCAAAAGTCGACCTTGGAGCGATAAGTCTTTTCCATGGTATTATAATTATAAGGTATGTAGGTTGTTGCGTGTGGATTGCAGAATGGAAAGGTCTTTAGTCTTGCTTGAAAGGATGTGAGGTCAAGAGACAAAAAGGGCGGTCATGCTGAACATGATCGCCCTTTCTGGTTAAAATGGATTAATATGCGCTCTTGAACTCTCCGAGGAAACGGGTATCGTTTTCTGAGAACAACCTAAGGTCATTGACGCCGTACTTGAGGTTGGCGATGCGCTCTACGCCCATGCCGAAAGCGTAACCCGTGTAAACGTCCGGGTCTATGCCGCAAGCGGCGAGGTCGTGAGGGTCGACCATTCCGCACCCGAGAATCTCTACCCAACCAGTGTGCTTGCAGAAGTTGCAGCCCTTTCCACCGCAGATGGTGCACGAGATGTCCATCTCGGCGCTTGGCTCGGTGAACGGGAAGAACGACGGGCGCAGGCGAATCTTTGTGTCGGGGCCGAACATCTCGCGAGCGAAGGTGAGCAGCACCTGCTTGAGGTCGGTGAAGCTCACGCCCTTGTCAACGTAGAGACCCTCCACCTGATGGAAGAAGCAGTGGGCACGGGCCGAGATGGCCTCGTTGCGGTAAACACGTCCTGGGCAGAGCACGCGGATTGGCGGCTCATGGCTCTCCATGTAGTGAGCCTCGTCGCCAGAGGTGTGCGAGCGCAGCAGCACGTTCTTTGTCACGTCGTTGGGGTTTTGCGATATGAAGAAGGTGTCTTGCATGTCGCGCGCTGGGTGGTCGGCCGCGAAGTTGAGCATGGTGAAGACGTGCTTGTCGTCGTCAATCTCTGGGCCATGGTAGAGCGTGAAGCCCATGCGCTGGAATATCTCTATTATCTCGTTCTTGACGATGGTAAGCGGATGGCGCGTGCCAAGGTCGACGGGGTAGGGGGTGCGCGTCAGGTCGAGGCTTTCCTCGCCCGTCTCCGTGGTCTCCACGGTCTCGCGCAGCTCGTTGATTTTCTCCGTGGCCATCTTCTTGAGCTCGTTGATTTTTATTCCGAACTCCTTCTTCTTGTCCTTTGCCACGGTGCGGAACTCGTCCATGAGCTCGCTTATCTCACCTTTCTTGCTCAAGTATTTTATCCTGAGCTTTTCCACGTCTTCCGCGTTCTTCGCGGAGAGTTGCGAAACCTCTTTCAAGAGGTCGTCTATCTTGTCTAACAACATGATTGTATAATTATCTACTTCTAATATGTTCTTGCTGAATGATATTGTGTGCAAAGTTACTAATTTTATCGCATAAAGGATATTGTATCTTAAAAATTATGCGTAATTTTGCCCCCGTTAATTAGTAGGTTATGAGAAAAATAATACTTTCGATTGTTTTACCGTTTCTCATTTTCATGTTTACGGCCCCTATGGGCTGCACAGACAAGAAACCCAGGCAGGATAACGACACGGCGACAGATTCCGTCTTGCCCGACACCTCCGCCATCGACTCTACCGAGGCCTTGATAGAGGAGACCCCAATGCCCAAGGCTGCCGATGAGCTTTTCGACGACTTCATATTCAACTTCGCGGGTAACCGCAAGCTTCAGAAGGAGCGCACCGTGTTCCCGCTGAAGGTCTACAGGAACGGGAAGCTAACCAGGGAAATATCCAAGAACAAGTGGAAGATGGAGCGCTTCTTCATGCGCCAGCAGTACTACACGCTCATCTTCGACAACAAGAAGCAGATGAACCTTGTCAAGGACACCTCGGTGAGCCATGTTGTGATAGAGAAGATATTCTTCCGCAAGAAGATAGTGCAGCAGTTTCTTTTCAACCGCATCAACGGCAAGTTCATGATGACATCGCTCAACTATAAGCCAATATACACCAATGAGAATGCCGACTTCTTGAAGTTTTATGACCACTTCTCTCGCGATTCGGCGTTCCAGGTCGCCTCGATGGCCGACGAGGTGGAGTTTACCGCTCCCGACCCGAACAACGACTTCGCAAGCATCAATGGCATAATGATGCCGCAACAGTGGCCAGACTTCAAGCCGGCACTTATCCCTCGCGACAAGATATACAACATTATTTACGGTCAGAAATACACCGAGTCGCGGCGCAAGCTGTTTGTCATAAGGGGCATCTCCAACTCCCTGGAGATAGAGATGATATTCAGGAAGAAAGGCAAGCGGTGGACGCTCGTGAAGTTTAACGCCTAAGTGTGAGAAGAAGATGCTGATAGATAAAAACCACTCGCTGCTGCGCGACAACACTTTCCATATAGACCAGAAGTGCGATGAGTATGTCGCCTTCGCCAATGTAAGTGAGGCCATAGACCTGGCAATGAACTTGAAGGAGCCTTACCTCTTGCTTGGTGGCGGCAGCAACCTGCTGCTGACAAGCGACTTCCATGGAAAGGTCGTCACGCCGGAAAAGCGTTTCGACATTGCCGTGGAACTGCGCCAGGGGTGCAATGAACCTTACCTGCGATGCTGGGCCGGCACTACGTTCGACGACGTGGTGGACTATGCCGTGCGTCATGGCTATTACGGCTTGGAGAACCTGAGCTTGATACCGGGCGAGTGTGGCGCGTCGGCCATACAGAACATTGGAGCCTACGGCGCGGAGATAAAAGACGTGATGCTGGAGGTTGAGGCCGTGGAGATAGGCGCCGGCAGGGTCGTAAGGATCAAGGCCGACGACTGTGGCTACGCCTACAGGCAGAGCAAGTTTAAGAATGAGTGGAAAGACAAGTACATCGTGGTGTATGTCACCTATAAGCTCAGTCGCGTTTTCAAGCCGGAGCTTGATTATGGCAACATCAGGAAGCAGCTGGCCGACAGGGGCATGGAAGAAAGCCAGTTGACGGGAGAGGTGCTTCGCGGCATCATCATCGACATACGGCAGTCGAAATTGCCCGACCCATCGGTGAAAGGCAACGCCGGCAGCTTCTTCATGAATCCCATAGTGGACGGCAGTGAGTTTGACAGGCTGAAAAAGTCGCATCCCGACCTTCGCTATTTCGAGGTGCCACAACCCGACGGAGAAACGAAATACAAGATTCCGGCAGGCTGGATGATAGAGCAATGTGGCTGGAAGGGCAAGTCGCTCGGCCGCGCGGCGGTCTACGACAAGCAGGCTCTTATACTCGTAAACAATGGAGGCGCGTCGGGCAAGGATGTCGTGGCGCTGATGAAGGCCGTGCAGAAAGCCGTGTACGACAAGTTTGGTCTTGAGATAAGGCCAGAGGTGAATATAGTTTAAGCAAGCGGAAGGGTTATGAGGTTGACATTTCTTGGCACGGGCACGTCTACAGGCATTCCCGTGATAGGTTGCAAGTGTGAGGTATGCATGAGCGAAGACCCGCGCGACAAGCGTTTCCGCACCGCGGCGCTCTTGGAGACCGACACCACGCGTGTGCTTATCGATTGCGGTCCCGACATACGCATGCAGTTGCTTCCGGTCCCGTTCAAGAAGATAGACGGCGTGTTGCTGACCCATGAGCATTATGACCACGTGGGCGGACTGGACGACTTGCGCCCTTATTGTTACGCTTTCGGCGACCTCGACATCTACGCCAACGCCCGTACCGTGAAGAACGTTCGCCACAATTTCCCCTACTGCTTCGCCGAAAACCCTTATCCCGGCGTGCCGTCGTTTAACCTCAAGGCGGTGGAGAAGCACAAGGAGTTTCACATTGGCGACATACCAGTCGTCCCCATAGAAGTGATGCACGACAAGATGCCTATCTTCGGTTACCGCTTCGGCTCAATGGCTTATATCACTGACATGAAGACCATGGCCGACGAGGAACTGCCATATCTTGATGGCGTGGAAACGCTCGTTGTCAACGCCTTGAGGTGGGAGAAGGAACATCATAGCCACATGCTCGTCAGGGATGCCGTGGCATTCTCTAAACGCGTTGGCGCGAAAAAAACCTATCTGATTCATGTCACACACCAGATAGGATTATACGAGGAGGCCAACAAGCGATTGCCGCAGGGCTTCCAAATACCATACGACGGAATGGAGATTACCGTTTGAACTTGCGGTAGAGCTTCCAAACCAGCAAGATGCCGTCGAGCACACCGGCCCCGGAACTTATTATGCCTGAGATGCGTTGCGATGGCGTGGCCGACTTTGACAGAGCCTCAGGCTTCTTGAACAAAGAGTGCCATTTCTCGTCTATCTTCGCGCTGTCGGCCTCGATCTCCTTTTGCAAGGCGGCCTTGCGCAGCCTGATTTCCTCTATCGACTGGTAAGACGACACGGTAGAAAAACTTTCTTTCATCTTTTACCCTTTATTGTAATGTGCCTTCTTGTCAGCTCAAGAGAAGACCGGAGAGGAAACGCACCAATGGCTTTTCAATCCAGCTCTTCCTGAAGATGATGAACAATAGGAAGACAAGGAAATAGACGCCTGCCACGATGGAAAACGCCGCCACTTGTCCCAAGCAGTTGGAAAGGGCAGACACCACGGCAAAGCTCAGAAAAATCAACACGAACACCAAGAGCAGACCAAGGATGGCGGTCATGGCTATCGCCGTGAGAATCCTCACGGTCTTCTCCACGGTGCCAAGCTTGATATACTCTTTTTGCAGGCCAGCGTAGTGTTTCAAGACGTCCACGAGCTGGCCAATGGTCTCAATGTTTTGATCGTTTGAAAACATCGATTCAACAGTGTGTTTAAGCCTTCTCGTCTACGGCCTCCTTGATGTCGTCTACGAGGTCCTCGGCGTCGCTACGGTTGAGCTTGATGTCGTGCTTCTTGCAGAAGTCGTCTACCGTGTCGGCAATCTTTGAACGAGTGTCAGAACCCTTTTCCGGGGCAAGCAGCAAGCCAACTGCCGCACCTGCGATAGCGCCACCGATGAATGTGGCAATGTAACCAAATGTCTTCATGATAAAATCCTTTCTTTAGTATGATTTCGTAAATGCACACAAGTTAATGTGACTTGTGTCTTTCTATTTGCAAACTTAATCGTTTTTTCTTATATAATGACGTTTTAGGGCGATAAATGTTTCCACGCCTTTCATAAATTATATTAACCGATTGAAAAATATTTTATTAGTTGAGAGTTTAACAAACTTTATGCAAGGTGGAATGCGCTGTTTATGAATAATTTTGTAATTTCGCACGTAAAAGTATATTTTCCAATAAAAAGGAGAAACTAAAATAATATCTTTATAAAGAGTATGAGAAAATATTTGGTAATGGGCGCTGCCCTTTGCGTGGCAATCGCTTTCACGAGTTGTAAATCACAGGAGAGTGCATACAAGAAGATGTATGAGAAGGCAAAGGCCCAGGAGGAGCAGCAGACCGCCGCTTCCAACACTCAGGACCAGGCCACGGTTACACCTATGGTTACCAAGCAGGCAAACCAGACCACGGTCAGCAACGTAGACAACACTCCTGTTCGCTCTGAGGACGTCACGCTCATCAGCGGTACCGGCTTGAAGCAGTTCAGCGTGGTGGTTGGCAGCTTTGGCTTGAAGTCGAACGCCGAGGGCATGCAGAGCTTGCTGAAGCAAGGCGGCTACGACGCTCAAATAGTGTTCAACCCGCAAAACAACATGTATCGCGTCATCTCGGGCACTTACGACAACAAGAGCGAGGCCGTGCAGAGCCGTGACGCCATCCGTGGCAGCAAGTTCAACAAGAACAGCGATTCTTGGCTTTTGTTTAAGAAGTAAATGTCGAGAATACTGTCAATAGACTATGGCAAGAAGCGCACGGGGTTGGCCGTTACCGACCCCTTGCAGATTATTGCCAACGGTTTGACAACAGTGGAGACAAAAGATTTGCTCGATTTCCTCCTCAAGTATGTTAAAGAGGAGGAAGTGGGGCAAATCGTTATAGGAAAGCCGATGCAGCCCAACGGTCAGCCATCGGAGAACCTGGCGAGGGTTGAGGCTTTCGTGAATCGATGGCGTAAGGTTTCGCCGTCGGTCCCAATAGTTTTTTACGATGAGCGTTTTACCTCAGTGCTTGCCCACCGCGCCATTATTGACGGAGGCGTGAAGAAAAAGGCAAGGAGGGAAAACAAGGGCCTTGTGGATGAAGTCAGCGCGACCATCATCCTGCAAGACTATATGAATTCAAAACGATGATATTACCGATTTACACATACGGGCAGCCTGTCTTGAGAAAAGTTGCCCAGGACATACCAACCGATTACCCCGAACTCGACAAGCTTATCGCCGACATGTTTGAGACCTTGGACGCCGCGTCGGGCGTTGGTCTTGCCGCGCCGCAGATAGGCAAAGCCATTCGCGTGGTGGTCATCGACTTGGACGTGTTGAAGGAAGATTATCCTCAATACGCCGGGTTCCGCCATGCTTTCATCAATGGCCACATAATTGAGGCCGACGAGAAGGCCGGCAACGTGTCGATGGAAGAGGGTTGCCTCTCCATACCTGGACTCAGCGAGGACGTGTCGCGCCCGAAACGCATTCACGCCACATGGCTCGACGAGAACCTTCAGCAGCACGACGAGTGGGTAGACGGCTATCAGGCAAGGGTGATGCAGCATGAGTTTGACCACCTGGAGGGCGTGCTCTATATCGACAAGGTGTCGCCATTCCGCAAGCAGATGAACCGCAATAAGCTCAAGGCCATGGCGCAGGGGAAATTCCGCGCCGCATACCGCACGAAGCCCATTCACAAGTAAGGCTTTTTGCTTCACAAGCAAGACTTTAGTAAAGATGAAAAGCAGGATAATCGTTTTCTTGGTGGCATTGTTGTCCGTCGTGAAGGCGAACGCGCAGTATAACGTGGATCGCCTCATCATGAACGGTGAGGTGGCATTGCACTATGACGATTATGTGCTTTCCATCCAGTATTTCAACAAGGTGTTGGCACTCAAGCCATACCTTTGGCTGCCATGGTACGATCGTGCCGTGGCAAAGTTTTATCTTGACGATTACATAGGGTCGGAGAGCGACGCCACTAAGGCCATCGACTTGAACCCTTACATCGAGCAAATATTCGACTTGCGCGCCATCTCGCGCATTCGCCAAGAGAAATACCAGGATGCCGTAAGCGACTACGACCGCGCCATACGTCTCAACCCATCGGTCTCAAGTTTTTGGGTGAACCGTGCCATCTGCCGGATGAACCTGCAAGAGTTTGACCAGGCGTTGCTCGACGCTGACACCATAATAAAGCGATGGTCGAACATCTCGACCGCCTATTCCTTGAAGGCGGAGGTGTATCTTGAGAAGAAGGACACCACACAGGCCGACCATTGGCTGTCGCAGAGCCTTGGCATCAACCCTTACAACGCAGACGCGTGGACCACGAGGTCGTATATCGCGTTGAACCGCAAGCAGTGGCTCACGGCAGACACTTGCCTTGGAAAGGCCATCCACCTAAGGCCGAAGGTGGTGAACAACTACGTGAACAGGGCATTGGCGAGGCTCAACACCAATAACCTCAGGGGCGCACTCGCCGACTATGACATGGCGATATACCTTGACCCGAAAAACTTTCTCGCGCACTATAATCGTGGGTTGCTGAGAGTGCAACTCGGAGATGACAACCGTGCCGTGGAGGACTTCGACTTCGTGGTGAAGATGGAGCCGCGCAATTTCATGGCAATCTACAACCGTGCCTTGCTCAACGACAAGATAGGAAACTTGCTTGCTGCCATCAGGGATTACAGCAAAGTAATAGAGCAGTTCCCGAATTTCTGGACCGGCTTGTCGGCAAGGGCCAACTGCTACCGCCGGCTTGGCATGACCAACCAAGCGGAGATGGACGAGTTCCGCATCTTCAAGGCGCAGATGAACAAGCATCTCGGCATTCAGCAGAGATGGAGCAAGGCCAAGCTGCGTGAGGTGCGCAAGCGCTCCGAGATAGACATATCAAAATATAACGAGGTAGTGGTAGAAGACAAGCCGAAGGTAGAGCATACCTATTCGGGCGGCATACGTGGTACCATTCAAGACCGCGAGGTGGAGATAGCCTTCTTGCCCATGTACCAACTGTCATATTTCTCCTATTCCAACGCCGTGGAGGGCTATCAGGCTTACGACACCGAGCTTGACCATTTCAATGCCACATGTGAGCCTCTGCGCAAGCTGAACCTCACCTGCAACGTCACGCGCCAACAGCTTAGCGCGGTGCAGTCGAAGCAGATATTCCAGTTGATAGACGCCATCACTGCAGGCATCAACGAAGAGAAAGACCGCAAGGCGCGTGCCGCGCTCTTGCTGCAACGCGCCGTGGCCTATTCAGAGGCGCAGAACTACAGCGACGCCATTTCCGACCTCGACGACTACCTCTCTGTGGACACCGCCTCGGCCATGGGCCATTGGGAGCGCGCCGTGTGCCAACAGTTGCTCAATAGCTATGAGGCTTCGAAAGGCACAAAGACGGCAATGAAGCTATCGCAGGTAGAGGGCGATTTCGCTGTCGCCATACAGTTGCCACCAAAGAATGCTTACACATATTATAATAGGGGAAATCTCTTTGCCGCGGAAAAAAACTACACGCGCGCGATAGCTGACTACACCCATGCCATAAGCCTCGACCCAAACATGGCTCAGGCCTACTATAACCGTGCCGTGGCCCACTTCTATTCAGGCGACATAAAGTCGGCGCAGAGTGACCTCAGCCATGCCGGAGAGCTCGGACTTTACAACGCTTACGCACTTAGCAAGAAGATGAGCGAGACACAACCTAAGAAAAAGCAATCGCAGGCAAAGAAATAAGCGATTTTGCATATCCTATTGAAAAATAAGTATTACTTTTGCAAGCGATTTAGATAAACTAATTTGTAGTATGGTTAAAATCACATTCCCCGATGGCTCCGTCCGTGAATACGAAAATGGAGTGACGGGTCTTCAAATCGCAGAGAGCATCTCACCTGCTCTCGCCCGTGACGTTGTATCTTGCGGGATTAATGGTGAGACAACAGAGCTCAACCGTCCGATAAACAGCGACGCAGCAATTGAGCTTTACAAGTTTGACGACGACCAGGGCAAGCACACGTTCTGGCACACGTCAGCCCACTTGCTGGCAGAGGCACTGCAAGAACTTTATCCTGGCATCCAGTTTGGTTTCGGCCCTGCCATTGAGACAGGCTTCTTCTATGATGTCATGCCTCCAAAGGGAACAGCCATCTCCGAGAACGACTTCCCGAAGATTGAGGCCAAGATGAAAGAGCTCGCCAAGAAAAACGAGCCCGTGGTTCGCAAAGAAGTGGCAAAGGCAGACGCCCTCAAGGAGTTTGAGGCTATGGGACAGCAATATAAGGTGGAGCATATCTCCCAAGACTTGGAGGATGGTACCATCACCACATATACACAAGGCAATTTCACCGACCTTTGCAAGGGTCCGCACCTGTTGTCGACCGGCTCCATAAAGGCTATAAAGATCACGAGCGTAGCTGGCGCGTTCTGGCGCGGTGACGCAAAGCGTGAGCAAATGACACGTATCTATGGCGTGACCTTCCCTAAGAAGAAGATGCTCGACGAGTATCTCGCCATGCTGGAGGAAGCCAAGAAGCGCGACCACCGCAAGATAGGCAAGGAAATGGAACTCTTCATGTTCTCTGAGCGTGTCGGCAAGGGTCTGCCAATATGGTTGCCGAAGGGCACACAGCTCCGCCTGCGTTTGCAAGACGTGCTCCGTCATGTGCTGAAGCCATACCATTATCAGGAGGTCATCACCCCGGGTATTGGCTCAAAGAACCTCTATGTCACATCCGGCCACTACGCCCATTACGGCAAGGACGCTTTCCAGCCAATCCATACGCCGGAGCCAGAGGAAGAGTACATGCTCAAGCCAATGAACTGCCCTCACCACTGCGAGGTCTATGCTCGCAAGCCACGCTCTTATAAGGACCTGCCTCTCCGCATAGCAGAGTTTGGCACGGTGTTCCGTTATGAGAAGAGCGGTGAGCTCCACGGACTCACTCGTGTGCGCACGTTCACTCAGGATGATGCCCACATCTTCGTTCGTCCAGACCAGGTGAAGGCTGAGTTTGAGTCGATTATCGACATCATTCTCAAGGTGTTCAAGATTTTCGGATTCGACAACTACGACGCTCAGATTTCACTTCGTGACCCGAAGGATACCGACAAGTATATTGGTTCTGATGAGATTTGGGAGGAGAGCGAGAACGCTATTCGCCAGGCTTGTAAGGAGAAAGGTCTCCATACCCACGAGGAGCTGGGCGAGGCCGCGTTCTATGGCCCGAAGCTCGACTTCATGGTCAAGGACGCCATCGGTCGCAAGTGGCAGCTTGGCACTATCCAGGTAGACTACAACTTGCCTGAGCGCTTCAAGCTGGAGTACACTGCCGAGGACAACTCAAAGAAGACACCTGTGATGATTCACCGCGCTCCGTTCGGTTCATTGGAACGCTTCACGGCCGTGCTCATAGAGCACACCGCCGGCCACTTCCCATTGTGGCTCGCCCCAGACCAAGTGGCAATACTGCCTATCTCGGAGAAGTTCAACGAGTATGCAAACAAGGTGAAGGCTTATCTCGACTCTGTTGACGTTCGCAGTTATATTGACGACCGCAACGAGAAAATTGGCCGTAAGATTCGCGACAACGAGTTGAAGCGCGTGCCTTACCTGTTGATTGTTGGCGAGAAAGAAGCATCCGACGGTCTCGTTTCCATGCGTAAGCAGGGCGGTGGCGAGCAGGCTCAAATGCCAATGGAGAAGTTCGCGCAGCGCGTCAACGATGAGGTTAAGGAACAACTCAAGGCGCTTGACGAATAATCAAGCAAATTGATGAAACAAGATAAAGGGGAAGTACCGGATGGCGCTTCCCCTTGTTTTTTAGCTAAATGTTTTATTTTGCGGTGTCTTTTGAACTTCTTTTCTCCCTGTGGTAACTCCGATATTCATCAAGTGGAATCTCCACGTCTGGTTCTTGCAGCACGCCTTCATGGGGCAAGCGAAAACGCAAGTAGCGAATGTTTAAGCCTCGTTCCATCCACATTCCCTCATAATATGTGTGGATGTCGAGAAGCGGCGAGCCTTGCAAGCCTTCTGGCGTGGCATGGTATAAATCCTCGGTGCAGTAGTCGACAGGCAGGTTGTTTTTCTCAACCAAGAATCGGGTATAAGTGAAGAGGAAGTTTGAATCCGTCTTTATGTTCACTATGCCGCCGTCGACGAGAAAATGACGGTAACGCTCCATGAAATACGAAGACGTGAGACGTTTGCGCGGATTCTTCATTTGCGGGTCGGAAAAAGTGAGCCAAATCTCCTGCACTTCATCTTTCGCGAAGAACCTGTCGATAATTTCAATGCTTGTCCTAAGGAAAGCCACGTTGTCGAGTTTCTCCTCAAGTGCCTGCTTTGCGCCAGTGTACATGCGCGCGCCCTTGATGTCGACTCCTATGAAATTCACATTTGGGTATCTTCGTGCCAAGCCTACCGCGTATTCACCACGTCCGCAACCCAGCTCAAGGACTATTGGGTTCTCATTCTTGAAATATTGTTCGCGCCAATGGCCTTTCATCTCGAATGGCACGTCGCTGATGACTGAGAATGGATATTGAAAGACATTCTTGAAAGTCTCCATCTCAGCGAACTTCTGTAGTTTCCCTTTTCCCATATTGATGTTATAGTTACGACGTTTTTCGGCCATGTTGTTTCACGCCTAAGCCGTAGAAGGACCATTTAGATTTCAGCGATACATTCTATCTCCACACGCGCGTTCTTGGGAAGGGTCTTTATGGCCACGGCTGAGCGAGCAGGGAAGGGAGACGTGAAGAACGTGGCATAAACCTCGTTCATCTCGGCGAAGTCGGCCATGTCGGCGAGGAAGACGGTCGTCTTCACGACGTGAGCCATGTCGGTGCCCTCTGCCTCAAGGATGGCCTTGATATTCGTGAGGCTTTGGCGTGTCAATTCCTTGATGCCACCCTCAGCGAAATTGCCGGTTGAAGGGTCAACGGGTAATTGACCGCTGACGAAAATAAGGTTGCCTGTGCGAATTGCCTGGCTGTAAGGACCAATGGCTCCAGGAGCCTTGCTTGTGGAAATTGCTTTCATATTGTGTGATTTTAATGTGTGTTTCGCGTTTTATATAGACGAAATCATTGTTTGTCGCTATGCAAAAGTAATAGTTTTCTTTCATTCTGCCAACATTAATCGCAATAATATTGCTACCTTTGCAATCGGAAAAGAAAAGACAAGATAAGGTAAAATGATTTCAGTAGAGCAATTAAACGTAGAGTTTGGCACCCGCCCGTTGTTTCATGACGTCAGCTATGTCATAAACGACCACGACCGCATCGCGCTGGTTGGCAAGAACGGTGCCGGCAAGTCTACGATGCTGAAAATCATCTGTGGCATACAGAAGCCGACGTCTGGCACTATTGGCATTCCAAACGAATGCGAGATAGGTTATTTGCCCCAGGTGATGAAATTATCGGACGACACCACCGTAATAGAGGAGACACGCAAGGCTTTTTCAGGACGCAACAAGATGCAAGAGGAGTTGAAGAAGATGGAGCAAGAGATGGCAGACCGTACCGATTATGACAGTGACTCTTACATGCAGCTCGTGGATCGCTTCACGCAAGAACATGAGAGGTATCAGCTCATGGGAGGTGATAATTACGAGGCAGACATCGAGCGGACGCTCACTGGCTTGGGGTTTGACCGCACCGACTTTGATCGCCCAACGCGCGAGTTCTCTGGCGGTTGGCGCATGCGAATAGAATTGGCGAAGATATTGTTGCGCAAGCCAGACGTGCTGCTGCTTGACGAGCCTACCAACCATCTTGACATTGAGTCCATTCAATGGCTGGAGCAGTTTATCATAAATTCGCCAGCGGCATTGCTCCTTGTCAGCCATGACCGTGCTTTTATTAACAATGTCACCAATCGCACGATAGAGATAACCTGTGGACATATCGAAGACTATAAAGTGCCTTACGACAAGTATTTGGTGCTCAGGCAAGAGCGTCGCGAACAGCAAATACGAGCTTGGCAAAACCAGCAAAAGGAAATAGCTGATGCCAAGGCTTTCATAGACAGGTTTAGATACCAAGCCACGAAAGCCGTACAAGTGCAGCAGAAAATCAGGCAGCTTGAAAAGATCGTGCCAATAGAGATTGACGAGGTTGACAATAAGGTCATGCACCTGAAGTTCCCGCCTTGCTTGCGTTCCGGAGACTATCCGGTAATCTGCGACGAGGTTGGCAAGGCATACGGCAACCACACTATATTCTCTCACGTCAACCTTACCATAAAGCGTGGTGAGAAGGTGGCTTTCGTAGGTAAGAACGGTGAAGGCAAATCAACGCTCGTGAAGTGTATCATGGGCGAGATACCTTTTACAGGCAAGCTGAAGATAGGTCACAACGTGGAGATTGGCTATTTCGCACAGAACCAGGCCCAGATGCTCGATGAGTCTCTTACCATTTACGATACCATTGACGAGGTAGCGACTGGTGACATGCGACTGAAGATAAACGACCTTCTCGGCGCGTTCATGTTTGGCGGTGAGGTGTCGGAGAAAAAGGTCAAGGTGCTCAGCGGAGGAGAACGCTCTCGCTTGGCAATGATAAGGCTTCTTCTTGAGCCTGTCAACCTGCTCATCCTCGACGAGCCAACCAACCATCTGGACATACCTTCGAAAGACGTGCTCAAGGAAGCCATTAAAGCGTTTGACGGCACCGCCATTATTGTCAGTCACGACCGAGACTTCCTCGATGGTCTCGTGTCAAAGGTATTCGAGTTTGGCGGTGGAAAGGTGAAAGAACACCTTGGTGGAGTCTACGACTGGATAAGGAGTCAGAACAACGCGGAAGTGGCTTCTTTCTCTAAGTCCGCCCCAGTGGTTGAGGCTCCCGCCAAACAAGAGGAAATCAATATTGCCAAGCCAGCGGAGCGCGTAGAGTCGTATGCTGAGCATAAAGAGCATCAGAAGAAGATAAACAGGATTAAAAAGGCGGTAGCCGACTCTGAGAAGAAAATAGCGGAGATGGAGGCACGCCTAAAAGAACTTGACACGTTGCTCATGGATGCCAAAAACGCGTGCGACATGAAACTTGTCACGGAATATACCACTACCAAGGAGGCCCTTGACAAGGAGAACGACCGTTGGATGCAACTGTCAGAGCAACTTGAAAGTCTCTAAGACACATAAAAACGCTAACAATCAATTATATTCTAAATCATATTATGAGAATAGCACATTATTTACCCATAATCATGATGGCTATCGCACCAGTCATTGGCACAGGTGCAAAGGGCAATGTCTCGAAGTCGGGGCTTGACCTTAGCAACCTCGACCGCAGTGTGAAACCATCTGAAGATTTCTACCGTTTCGCGACAGGTGGATGGCAAAAGCTTCATCCGCTTCCAGCTGCTTACAGTCGTTTCGGTTCGTTCGACATGCTGCAGGAGAATGTCAACAAGCAAGTAAGCACCATCCTCACTTCGCTGACGAAGAAGAAATACGCGGATGGCACCACCGAGCGCAAGTTGAGCGACTTTTATAAGCTCGCTCTCGACACGGCTCGTCGCAATCGTGAGGGCATCGCCCCAGTGAAGCCTCTGCTGAAAGAGATAGAGTCGGCAAAGGGTCGCAAGGGCATTTACGCCTTGCAACTTAAATACGCCAAGATTGGCCTTGGACAGCCCTTTGGCACCTTCTTTGGCGCAGACGACAAAAACGTGACAAGGAACATCCTGCAAGTATATCAAGGCGGACTTACGCTCGGCCAGAAAGATTGGTATGTCAACAATGATGAAGCTACCGTAAAGATAAGGAAAGCGTATAAGAAACATCTTGAGAAGATGTTCATGCTTTATGGTTTCGACGCCAAGGCCGCCAAGAAAAAGGCTGCCGCCGTGTTCCGCTTTGAGACAGAGCTCGCTCTAATATCAAAGAGCAACACTGAGCTTCGTGACCCACAAGCCAATTACAACAAGATGACCCTCAAGGAATTTGAGGCTAACTATCACAATATCCACCTCGCGCAACTTGCCAAGGCAGAAGGCGTCAACGAGAGTTGCATCCAGGAGATGATAGTGGGGCAGCCCGCGTTCTTCAACGGGCTCGACAAGCTCGTGTCGCTACTTGATGCTTGGGAGTGGAAAGCCTTGATGGAATGGGATATCATTAACGCATCTGCAAATTACCTTTCCGACAATATTCGTGAGGCTCATTTCGACTTCTTTGGTCGCATGATGTCTGGACGCAAGGAGGATTACCCATTGTGGAAGCGCGCCACAAACACCGTAGACAACGCCATGGGTGAGGCTCTCGGAAAGATGTATTGTGAGAAATACTTCCCAGAGACGTCGAAGCGCATGATGGAAAATCTCGTCAAGAACCTTCAAAAGAGTCTTGCCGAGCGCATCAAAATGCAAACTTGGATGAGCGACAGCACAAAGAACAACGCGCTGGACAAGCTCTCGAAGTTCTATGTCAAGGTGGGCTACCCTAACAAATGGACCGACTATTCCAAGTTGAACATTGACCTGAACAAGAGCTTCTTCGAGAACATTCTCGCCACACGTGTCTTCAAGTTAGAGAAAGAAATAGCCGACAAGGCCGGCAAGCCAGTTGACCGCGACGAGTGGCAGATGACTCCGCAGACAGTGAACGCCTATTACAATCCCACCACAAACGAGATTTGCTTCCCTGCCGGAATATTGCAGCGCCCGTTCTTTGATCCCAAGGCAGATGCAGCTTTCAACTACGGTGCCATTGGCGTGGTTATTGGCCACGAGATGACTCATGGATTCGATGACCAAGGCCGTCAATATGACGCCAACGGCAATCTCCACAACTGGTGGACGGCACAGGATGCCAAGAACTTTGACGAGCGTGCCACTTTGTATGCAAATTATTTCGATTCAATAGAAGTATTGCCGGGCCTTCACAGCAACGGCCGCTTCACGCTTGGCGAGAACCTTGCCGACCACGGAGGTCTCATGGTGTCGTTCAATGCCTTCAAGGAAGCTACCAAAGACCATCCATTGAAGAACGCTGATGGCTTCACGCCTGAGCAGAGGTTCTTCATCGCCTATGCTGGCGTATGGGGACAGAATATCACCGAGCAGGAAATTCGCAATCGCGTAAAGCGCGACCCGCATGCCTTGGGCGAGTGGCGTGTCAATGGCGCGTTGCCACACATACAGGCTTTCTATGATGCTTTCGGCATAAAGAAAGGCGACAAGATGTACTTGCCAGAGGATCAGCGCCTTCAGCTCTGGTAAAAATGATAATTCATTTCTTGCCAACTCTTTCCCTTAGAGTTGGCACTGCATAAAAAACATTGCACGAAATCACAAATTGACATTAATTTGCGATTTCGTGCTTTTTTGTTTTTGAGTTAAGGGAAGAAATTGCTAACTTTGCGAGGTATTAAACACTTATTTAACAAGAGCGCACCGCGCTGCCATAAACAAGGCAGCGACCATAAGACATGAAAGACGTTAAGAAGATAGTGCTGACAGGAGGCCCCTGCGCCGGAAAAACCACCGCCTTGGTGAAAATCATGGAGTATTTCTCAAGTCGAGGCTTCAAGGTTTTTACTATCCCTGAGATACCAACCATCTTTCTTCAGGCCGGAATGGACTATCTGACAAAGAACGAGCAGTGGTTCTATGAAGGCGAGAAAGACACGTTGAAAGCCCAACTCGCTTTTGAGGACTACTTCTCAGCCATGGCGCAGACCATCGACAAGCCGGTCGTCATAGTTTGTGACCGTGGAGCTCTTGACATTTCCACTTATCTTCCTCATGAAATGTGGGAGAAGATAACCAACCTTTGCAATGTCACCAACCAGCAACTCCTCGACCGCTACGATGCCGTGTTGCATCTCGTCTCGGCAGCCGATGGCGCTGAGCAATATTACAACACCACTACCAACGAGGTGCGAACAGAGGGAATTGATAAGGCGAGGATGCTTGACCGTAAGGTGGTGCAAGCATGGACAGGACATCCACACCTTCGTGTCATAAACAATCACGACAACTTCGACACCAAGATTAACCGCGTGCTGAAAGAAATCAGCAGCGTGCTTAGCTTGCCCCAGCCAATAACTGAGGAGAGAAAATATATAGTCAAGGTGAATGGCGGAAACATTCCAAACACCGTGAATAGTGAGATTTGGCAGACTTATCTCGTCTCGGAGCCAGGCTCTGAGGTGCGTCTCCGCCGTCGAATGTGGGAAAAAGGCAAGTTTATCAACGTGCATACAACGAAGCGTAGGGTCAATGAAAACGAGGAGATAGAAACCGAACGACAGGTAAGCAACGCCTTGTCGGAGTCTCTTTTGACTCAGGCTGACCCTTATCGGCACACCATACACAAGAGGCGCATGACGTTTATCTATGAAGGACAATACTTCGAGCTTGACGAATACCTTGACAGGTTGCAGGGGTTGGTTATCCTGGAGACGAAAGGCATGGCGGAAGGTGAGACCGTGAAATTGCCGGGCAACGTGGAAATCGTGAAAGACATAACCGGTGACAAGAATTATTACAACTATAATCTCAGTTTAAGATAATGCACGTCGTCATTGCGGGAAACATAGGTAGCGGTAAGACAACCCTCACAAAGATGCTGGCAAAGCACTATGGCTGGGATGTCAGGTTAGAGAGCGTGACATATAATCCTTATCTCGAAGACTATTATAAGGACATGTCGCGATGGGCACTCAACTTGGAGGTGTATTTCCTTAAAGAGCGCTTCAGAGACCTTTTGGAGATAAAGAAATCGCCAAAGCCTGTCATCCAAGACCGGTCCATATATGAGGGTGTTTACATCTTCAGTTCTAACAATCATGACATGGGTAACATGTCGGACCGCGATTATGAGACTTACATGGGCCTCTTCAACTCCATGATGATGGTAGTGGAAAAGCCAGACCTCATGGTTTACCTTCGCGCGTCGGTACCACATCTCGTGGACAATATACATAAACGTGGACGAGGATACGAACAAAACATGCGTCTCGACTACTTGAAGAACCTCAACGACAGATACGACAGGTTCTTCCAGAGACAATACAAAGGACCGAAGATAACAGTGGACGTGGAAAACCTCGACTTCGTGCGCAATAAGGAAGACTTCGCGGCCATAACGTCTTCCATAAACAAAAGGATTGACATGAGCAACAGAAGCTTGTTCATATAAAAAGATTAAGGATATGCATATTGCTATTGCGGGAAACATAGGAAGTGGCAAGACCACATTGACAAAACTCCTTGCCGCTCGATACGGATGGACACCACGTTTCGAGCCTGTGGACAACAATCCTTACCTTGAGGATTTCTACCACGACATGAACAGGTGGTCGTTCAACCTCCAGGTCTACTTCCTCAACAAGCGTTTCAAGGAAGTGGTGGAAATATCAAAGAGCACTGACACTATAATCCAGGACAGGACGATATATGAGGACGCGTGCATATTCGCGCCCAACCTCCATGACCAGGGGTATATGTCGGACAGGGACTTCAAAAACTATACAGACCTCTTCAACTTGATGATGTCTTTGGTGAAAAGGCCACAGCTCATGATTTACATTCGCTCATCTATCCCTACTCTCGTCAAGCATATAGAAAAGAGAGGGCGCGACTATGAGAAGTCCATAAGGATAGATTATCTCACAGGTCTCCAGAAACGCTACGACGATTGGCTTTCAACATACGATGGCGAACTCATAACCATTGATGGTGACAAAATCAACTTCGAGGACAGCAAAGAAGACTTCAGGAAAATAACAGACATGATCGACGCCAGCCTTTATGGGTTGTTCCCCATTGGTTCAGCAAACGTTAAGAAGTAATTATTCATCGACTTTTTAAAAATATCATAAGGATATGGAATTCAACGACTCAAGCATTAACACTATCGTTGCCGGCAAGGATGGCGGTAAAGACTTACTGACGATTGGCTTGAAACAAGCCTATGGCTCCAAGCCTAACTTTCAGCGATATATGCGTCAAGAGTATGAACGCGGAAAAGACCTCGACAGCAACTATATATTCAAGTTCATTGCCGTGAACGACGATGCGGAGAAAGGCGTAGTGGTTACAATGGAATGGGAAGACAGCCGCGACTTGACAGAATGGTTGCGCGAGGGCCACTCCGACGACGAGAAAAGAAAGATATTCCGCCAGGTTGCCAACGCCATCGACTATATCCACTCCAAGGGCTTGGTTCATGGCTGCCTAAACGCCAGCAACAT
This sequence comes from Prevotella sp., assembly GCA_022769825.1. Taxonomy (GTDB): domain Bacteria; phylum Bacteroidota; class Bacteroidia; order Bacteroidales; family Bacteroidaceae; genus Prevotella. Next base: position 19,749 of record JALEJI010000077.1, read on the forward strand.
ATTCATCACGCGTAAGGGCGATGATGTCAAGCTCCTCACGTTCAAGGTGCGTTATACAGACATCATGAAGCAACCTCAAGAGAGTCTCAAGTTTGTTGCTCCAGAGGCCAAGGATGGCACAGTGGGCCTCGATGTCCGTGCCGACATTTATTCTCTTGGAGTATTGCTCAAGACCCTTGGCTTTGACATGGAGTATCACAACGTGATAGAGAAGTGTTGCCGCTTCGGTCGCAACGAGCGATTCGAAGACGTGGCTTCGCTGTTGGAAGCCGTTGACAAGCACCGCTACAACCGCCCGGCAGACGAGCTCACTGATGCCCAGCCCACGATCTCAAGCAATAAGAAAATGGCGGTTATCATAGCCATTATCGCCGTGCTTGTCTGCGTCGCTGTCGCACTTCTCGTGGCACAGTCAGGCGACGACCAGAGCCAGAATGAAGCTCAACAGACAGAACAGCCCGACTCTTTGGCACAAGACGGCAAGAACTCAAACGAGCAAGGTCAGGCTGACCAGAACTCAAACTATGAAGCCCAAGATGAGAATGCCAACCAGCTGGGAGACAGCACTGTTGAGGCCCAAGGAGACAACGCGTTCCTTACTGACCTCGTGCCGCAGATGCGCACCGACCTCGACAAGATATACAATTCCGGTGCTGACCAAGCAACCGTCAAACAGCGCGTGGCTTCTTACTACAAGGGCTTGCGTCGCGTGTTGAAGAAGCAGCACAAGACAAGCACTCAGCTTGACGCTTTCGACAAGGCATTCGCTGAGTATGTGAACCAAAAGAACCAATGAATATAACATTGTTAACTTTGATGCTATGGCTCCCGTTCGAAGCCATGGCTCAAACGTCAAATCCTCTCCGCGACAGCCTGAAGGTTGCCTCGGAGAGGTTGTCGTATTATCCCGATTCTATCGACTTGCGCTTGCGTAAGGCATCATGGTACATGCAGTTGGAGGAGTGGCAGAGCGCGAAAAACGAGTACGACATCGTGTTACGACATAATCCCGCCAATGTCGCCGCGCTTTATTATAGGGCATACGCCAATGAGCGGCTTGGGCGTTATAAATTCGCACGACTGGATTACCAAAACTTGCTTGTTCTCGTGCCAGGTAATTTTGAGGCTCGGCTTGGCCTTGCCTTGCTCAACGAGAAAGACAAACACTTTACCGAGGCCCTTGACGGAATAAACCAACTGGTGGACGTGTATCCGGATTCGGCGGTGGCGTGGGCGGCAAGGGCTGGCATGGAAAATGGGCGAGGAATGTTGGAGCTGGCAGAATACGATTATGGCAAGGCCATCGGCTTGTCGCCAAACAATAATGATTTCATCTTGTCACGTGCCGACATACGCATAAAGCTCGGCAAGTTTCAAGATGCCATCCAAGACCTTGACAGGCTCGTGAGGCTTGGAACCCCAAGGGCCGCTCTGAAAGAATGGTATGCCAAGGCTCTTGGCAAGAAAAAGAAATAGAAGTTTAACTTTACGCAGAAAAGCCGTTGACTTCACAATGTAAAGGCAACGGCTTTTCTGTGGATAATCTGATTGATAAAGCAAGACTATGGTATCCATCTCCTTATAATGGATACGATAGCTCCATTCTTGATAATTACCTTTGTGTTTAATGGGCTAAAGTCCTTCTTATAATCTTTTACTTTTTTCAAATAGCTTTCTTGCGCAACCTTGATGGTGTCATAGGCATCTGTGGGATTGTCACCACAATCAATCAACTTGAAATCTGCTGCCAATGGTAAAGTCACCTTGCCAAGGCTTGTATAGGTGGAATGGCCGTCAAGTTGTGTCCCTCTATAAGTACCGCCTCGTTTTGCCGTAAAATCAGCACCACCTTCCTCAATCCCGCCATTAACCGTTACAAAGCTGTCTCTGAAATTAACGTCTTTCACTACTATTGGTTCCCCTATATAGATGAGGGTGTCACCAGCTTTTAGTTTGCTTACCTCAGCTGAATCATACAAGTCTTCTGAAAACACATCCATTGACAACTTGCCATCCTTCCACGAAAAATCATTGGACGAGAAAGAAGTGGCAACCTCCGCATCCTTCAAGTTATATATCTGGTAACTTGAAGGCAACGGCTTTACCATTTGGTTATTTGGTCTTGTTGAACAACCATAAAAAGCCATTGCCAAGGCACAGCAAAAACAATACTTGCGCATCAATTTCAATCTTTTATTATTATCTCAATATCTTTTGCGGAAAGTCCTGTTGCAATGGCTATCGTATTGATATCCATACCAATGGCTAAAAGTCGTTTCGCTGTCTCTGCTTTTTCACTTTGTATGCCTTCCGTTCTTCCTTCCGCTCTTCCTTCCTCCAGGCCTTTTGCTCTTCCTTCTGCCAAGCCGTCTTGTTTCGCGCCTTCCAGCACAGACAGGGTATCGCGATATTTTTTCAAGCCGACGTCATATTTCAGCCGCTCTTGTCTGGAAAGGGAAGCGACATCTATGTTCCTCGCCATTAAGCAAACTGTTCAGAAAGTCTAATATCAGTGGCTTTGATATCTCTTGCCCGAAGATTCTCTTGAAGCCGACATCTGTAAAAGGGTTGATGAATCTTGCCATAAGCTGTTCCTCTTTGTTGGTTCGTTTGCAAATATAGGCAAAATTCTTGAAATGCAAGCCTTGCTTTGTGAAAAATTAGAAAATAAAGGCTCTTCTGCAATTTGGGTTGATGCGACCATGACTTTATGTTCTTATCCATGACAGGCATGATGCTCCATCGTTGAGATGAATTGTAAAATATTATTGTCGAAATTTAACACTTGGAAACAGGGGCAAATAGAGCGGAAAAAGGGTAGCTCATAATCGCGTCATTTCCAACCAAGAGACACCTCGGTTGAAAAAAATCGATTCCCAGACGACCATTCGTAAAATATCTTGATATGCATCGTATGCTATGCAGGGGCTGCCTCCAGGCCACTGACTTGTCGTGAAGAAATTGCAAAGGCAAAAGCTAAAACGGTGTGTATGTTCTTTTGTATACGTTATCACTCAAAATTCCGGAAGCCCCTAATTTTTAAGGAACATGTCAATCACCAAACTCGTGTTTTCACCGACGAGATAGGCATGACATTATGATGACGAAATATATTCAGAATGGTCATGTTTTTGATAAATTAATCGTACCTTTGCAGAAAATAAGCTAATTAACAATATGTTTGAGAATTTAACCGATCGCCTTGAACGCTCGTTCAAGATACTTAAGGGTGAGGGAAAAATAACCGAGCTCAATGTCGCGGCCACATTGAAAGACGTTCGTCGCGCGCTTCTCGACGCTGATGTCAACTACAAGGTCGCAAAAGAGTTTACTGATACTGTAAAGGACAAGGCACTTGGCATGAATGTGCTTACTGCCATCAAGCCTGGTCAGCTCATGGTGAAAATCGTCCACGACGAGCTGGCAAAGCTCATGGGTGGCGAGGCTTCTGAGCTTCATCTTTCGGGCAAGCCGGCTATTGTTTTGATGTCTGGTCTGCAAGGTTCCGGTAAGACTACGTTCAGCGGCAAGCTTGCCAACATGCTCAAGAAAAAACAGCATAAGAATCCATTGCTCGTGGCGTGCGACGTTTACCGCCCTGCCGCAATCGACCAGTTGAAGGTCGTGGGCGAGAGCATTGGCGTGCCAGTGTATAGCGAGCCCGATAACAAAAGCGTGAACGAGATTGCCGACCATGCCATCCAGGAGGCCAAGGCCAATGGACACGACGTGGTGATAATAGATACTGCCGGCCGACTGGCTGTCGACAAGCAGATGATGAATGAGATTTCCTCACTCAAAGAGCACGTCTGTCCTGATGAGACTCTCTTCGTTGTCGATTCCATGACCGGTCAAGACGCCGTGAACACGGCGAAGGAGTTTAACGATCGTCTCGATTTCGACGGCGTGGTGCTTACCAAGCTCGACGGTGACACTCGTGGCGGTGCGGCCCTGTCTATCAGGACCGTGGTGACCAAGCCAATCAAGTTTATCGGTACAGGCGAGAAGATGGAAGCCATCGACGTGTTCCATCCGGAACGCATGGCAGACCGAATCCTTGGAATGGGCGACGTGGTCTCCCTTGTGGAGCGCGCCCAGGAGCAGTTTGATGAGGAGGAGGCAAAACGCCTGCAGAAGAAAATCCAGAAAAACAAGTTCGATTTCAACGATTTCCTTAAGCAGATAGAGCAAATCAAGAAGATGGGCAATATCAAGGACTTGGCTTCCATGATTCCTGGAGTGGGCAAGGCCATAAAGGATATCGACATCGACAACAATGCTTTCAACGGCATTGAGGCTATAATACGCTCAATGACTCCAAAGGAGCGCACCAATCCTGAAGTGCTCAACCAAAGCCGCAAGTTGCGCATCGCTAAAGGCTCCGGCACAAGCATACAGGAAGTGAACCGTCTCGTGAAACAGTTTGACCAGACGCGCAAGATGATGAAGATGGTCACGGGAAGTGGCATGAAACAGATGATGCGCAATATGCCGAAGATGAAATGAGTTACCAGTTGATTGACGGTAAGGCTACCGCGACAGCCATAAAAGAGCAAATAGCCCAGGAGGTTAAAAACATCATAGCGGGTGGAGGCAGGCAGCCTCACCTCGCGGCGGTGCTCGTCGGCCACGACGGAGGCTCTGAGACTTACGTGAAGAACAAGGTCATAGCTTGTGAGCAATGCGGATTCAAGTCAACGCTCATCAGGTATGAGGACGACGTGACAGAGGAGGAACTGCTGGCTTGCGTTAATCGCCTCAACGACGACGAGACAGTCGACGGCTTCATCGTGCAGTTGCCTTTGCCAAAGCATATTGATGAGCAGAGGGTGATAATGGCAATCGACTATAAGAAAGACGTGGACGGTTTCCATCCAATCAACGTGGGCAGGATGGCGATAGGCTTGCCTTGTTTCATCTCGGCTACGCCACTCGGCATGCTCACCCTGTTGCGGCATTATGGTATAGAGACATCGGGTAAGAAATGTGTGGTGCTTGGCCGTAGCAACATCGTTGGCAAGCCAATGGCGCAACTGATGATGCAGAAGCAATATGGCGACGCGACGGTTACCGTTTGCCATTCACATTCCAAGAACTTGAAGCAAGAGTGTCGTGAGGCTGACATCATAATCGCCGCGATTGGTCATCCCGACTTTGTCACTGCCGACATGGTGAAAGAGGGAGCCGTGGTGATAGACGTGGGCACCACGAGAGTGGAAGACGCGACACGCAAGCGTGGATGGAGGCTAAATGGTGACGTGAAGTTCGACGAGGTCGCGCCAAAGTGCTCCTATATCACGCCTGTGCCAGGTGGAGTAGGGCCTATGACAATATGCTCGCTGATGAAAAACACGCTCTCAGCGGCAAGGCACGAGTTCTACAAGTAGCACACGTCCTTTATAATAACAATGGCCGTCACAACCCTGCTAACGAAAGTTAGGGGTTGTGGCGGCCATCTGTTTTTCATGCCTTTCCGTCTTTGACGGGCCTTATAGGTTATTCGTTATCTCTTTGCCCATTTGCATAACGTAAGTGAGGTTGATGTCGTCGTCGAACATCATGATGTCGGCGTCTTTTCCGTCTTCAATGGTTCCCTTTCTATCCAGCACTCCCATTATCCTTGCCGGCGTCTCGCTTGCCATGCGGCATGCGTCAGCCATTGGGATATTGGCTTTTTTCACACACGTGCTGATAAGGGTGTCCATCGTGGCAATGGATCCCGCGAGCGAGGAATGGTCGGCAACCATGCATACGCCGTCATCGAGAATCACGTCAGGCTCTGCGGTCACGTCTCCATCGCTTGCGGCATAAGCCAAGGCGTCGCTTATGAGCGCGGTCTTTTCCACGCCTTTCACCCTGTAGACAACCCTGAGCATTACGGGTGGCAGGTGCTTGCCGTCGGCAATCATCTCCACGGTCATGTCCTTTAGCGCGTATACGCTCTCCACGGTGCCAGGCACCTTGAACTCACGCTCCTTATAGACCACGGGCATGCCATTGTAGAAGTGGGCCGCGTGGCTCATGCCGGCCTTGTTGGCCGCGGCCACTGCCTCATACGTGGCATGCGTGCACGACAGGGCGGAGACGACATCATGATTGCGGCATGCGGTGACAAACTCCACCGAACCGGGCAGCTCGGGTGCTTCGTCCCAACGCTTGATGCACGAATAGTTGTCGAGCAGAGGCTCATATTCCGCTGCTACCGGTGCCTTTATCCATTTAGGATTCTGCGCCACGGCTTGCTTCCGGTTCAAGTAAGGTCCCTCGATATGAAGACCGAGCACAGGACTGTCTTTTTCTTCCATGAGCTTTTCACAAGTCTTGCATGCCGTCTCTATCATAGGCACTGTCGATGATGACAGTGTGGGGTAGATGGATGTGGTGCCGTGTTTCAGGTGGGCGTTGACCGCCGCGCGAAAAGCCTCCTCAGTGCCTTCCATGAAGTCGTGTCCACCGCCGCCGTGAGCGTGCATGTCTATGCCGCCAGGCACGACATAGCAACCCTTAGCGTCGATTATCTCCGCGTCAACCACGTGAAGGTCGATGTTTGACACTACCTTTATCTTATTGCCGTCGATGACCACGGAGCCACCCACAAGCCATCCTTGTGGCGTGAGAATACGCCCGTTTACAATTTGCTTTAGCATAACGTTTTGTTGGTTAAATGTAATCGTTAAGCTTATATATATAATATGTGTATATATGCTTCGATATTAGTGCCTTTACAATGTGTTAGTGACCTCTCTGCCCATTTGCATGACATAGGTGAGGTTTATGTCCTTGTCGAACATCATGATGTCGGCATCCTTGCCATCTTCGAGTGTTCCCTTGCGATCCAGCACGCCCATGATCCTTGCCGGTGTCTCGCTGGCCATGCGGCAGGCGTCCTCCATGGGTATTTGTGCCTTCAGCACGCATGTGCGCACGAGTCGATCCATCGTGGCAATGGATCCCGCGAGGGCAGAGCGGTCGGCGAGCTTGCAGACACCATCCTCAAGTATGACGCGAGGGTCGAAAGCCACGTCTCCGTCGCTTGCCGCGCATGCCAAGGAATCGGTGATGAGAGCCGTGCGCTCCACGCCCTTAATCTGGTAGACCACGCGGAGCATTATAGGTGGCACGTGTATGCCGTCGGCAATGACCTCCACGGTCATGTCGGGAAGCGAATATATGCTCTCCACCGTGCCTGGCACCTTGAATTCGTGCTCCTTGTAGACCACGGGCATGGCGTTGTAGAAATGAGTCGCATGTGTCATGCCGGCTTTATATCCAGCCACCACGTCTTCGTATGTGGCACGAGTGTGGGCAATGGCCGGCAGCACGTTGTGCTTGCGACAAGCCTTGATAAACTCTACCGAGCCAGGAAGTTCCGGAGCCTCGTCCCAACGCTTTATGCACGAATACTTCTCCATCAGTGGTTCGTATTCCTTGGCAACTGGGGGCTTTATCCACTCTGGTATCTGCGCTCCTGCTTGTTTGGGGTTGAAGTATGGACCTTCAAGGTGAAGGCCGAGCACAGGACTGTCTTTCTCCTTCATCAGTTTATCGCACGTCTCGCATGCCGCTTCGATCATCGGAACCGTTGACGATGACAGGGTTGGGAAGATGGATGTGGTGCCGTGTTTCATGTGGGCGTTAATGGCCACGCGGAAAGCCTCCTCGCTGCCTTCCATGAAATCGCGGCCGCCACCGCCATGCACGTGCATCTCAATGCCGCCAGGCACTACATGGCAACCTTTCGCGTCTATAATCTCGGCTCCCTCGATATGCAGGTCGCTGTTGGACACGGCCTTGATGGTGTTGTCCTCGATGATTAAAGACCCGTTGTCAAGCCAACCTTGGGGTGTGAGAATGTGTCCGTTGACAATTTGTTTTAACATAATGCTTGATTAGTATGGTGAATTATTTAGGCGTCATAATGCCATTTCGTATTATTTGCCACTTCATTAATTTGAATACAAAATTACATATAATTCTTAAACGATTTGCCATTAAATGTGTAAAAAATGATAATTATTTGCAGCTTCTTGAAAGAAAATTATTCAAACTTTACTTGTGCTCGTTACCGAGAAAAACAACGTGTTTCCTTTGCATCTTTTAGCGTCTTTCCCAATCACCCGTAAGCATTGTTGGCGTCATTTTTTTAGTCGTTTTTTGTCTTTTTCGGCTTTTCATTTTCCAAATGAGCTTAAACTGCGACTTTGCTCCTACAATGCGGTAAATTCGTATTTAGTGAATGTAAAATAGATAATTTCAAGAAAAAAAGTTGCTAATGTTTGGTTATTAAAAATAAAGTCATTACCTTTGCACTCGCTTTTGAAACATAAAGCGGCGCGTAGATCCGCTAGCTCAGTTGGTAGAGCACAACACTTTTAATGTTGGGGTCTTGGGTTCGAACCCCAAGCGGATCACCAAGAAACGAAATTTCAAATTGAAAGAAAGAGGACTTTTACATAACGTAAAGTCCTCTTTTCGCATATAATAGGCTGATTTTCAGTGGAAAATCTATTTTCTATATTAGGTTATTTAGAGGTTAACATTATTGTCTAACATCACGGTGGAATTCCGCTATGAGTACAGAAGAGGACATAATGTGACACGATGAGCCAAAAATGCGTTACGCATTGCGTTACACGTTACGCAAAAGTGCGTTACACATTT
>JALEJI010000015.1 GCA_022769825.1 Prevotella sp.
GCCGCATTGGCAAGCTTGTTGGCAACCGCGACCATTCCACGGTTATCCACTCATGCTCGCAAGTGGAGAAACGCATGCAGGTCGACAAGGCCTTCTCGGCTGAGCTTGTAAGCATTGAGACATCATTCAGATTGAAGAAATGATTTCTTTCTTTTGAAGAATTGGCATTAGGGCGACTTAGCGGTCGCCTTTTTATTTGCTGTTTTACGATTATTAACGAAGAAAAATTGGTTTGTTGTCGCTTTTGGGTTAAATTTGCGACATAAACAATTTATCCATGAAACAAACCTACGATCTAAAGCCTACTGATAGCCATTGGTGGGGAGAGCCAGTGTTGCAAGAGGGAATAGACTTGCCGTTTACCGTGGAGGAATATGCTGACGGGACACAAGAGAAATTCCCCATGTCTCTTGTGTGCCAAATCAATTGTGCGGATTTTATACAAGGCAACCCAGATAATAGTCTTGCCCATATGCTTCCAGACAAGGGCATCATCTCCTTTTTCGCCAATGTGGATTATTTCTTAGGAGACATGGACGCGACAGGGGAAGGAATGGGCGAATGGTCTGCCAATTCTTTTCGGGTGTTGTATAGTCGTGACATGGACAGGCTGCGCACGCATAAAATCGTGGACGAGGAAGGTCGCGATTGTGCCATACCAGCAGAGCCGCTCCACGTTCCCCAAGACGAAGTGGAGGAAAGCCGAGTGTTGTCGCAGCCTACTTGTTTTGTAGATGAAATAGAGAATTATTACCCAGGCTATATCACATTGCTGCAACTCGACAGCAGCGACCGCCACGGGTTGAGGTTTTATGATGGAGGTTGCCTTTTCTTCTTTATTTCCCCAGAAGACTTGCGAGAGAAGAAATTCGAGAAAACAGAGTGTGCCATGTTTTCAATGTGATACCCTCAAACGGAAATGGTATGTGGTTGAAGTTCACGTTGGTGCTTGGCATCTGCCCTATGGCTGTCTTCTTGGATAAGGCCTTGCTATGGGGGTGGGTGATACTGTGTTTGCTCTTTTACGTGGGTGCGGGCTTGTTGGCCTTGTATCTTGTCGGCCTGTTGTTGATGTTGCTTTTTTCATCGCTGGCCGGTTTGTTCTCAAAGATGTTTGCCGTGTTGTCATTCCCTTTGACGATGTCCAACATGCTTCAACGTTACTTGGCTAAGCCTTGGCTGCCTTTTTGCAAGACAAACAAAGGCACGGACATAAGTAAAGTGAAGGCGAGGAGAAATTCGGAAAATGCGGGAATGATACTCTACGTGTTTTTTTTCCCGTTGCGTTTTCTCAATGCCGTATGCTATAACCTCTTAATCCATGTGCCGTTTGAAATGTTCAACTATCTCATGGAAGTGGTGGCTCCCGAAAGCCGCAAGGAGGGTCACGGCAACTTCCTTGTCTGGCTTCTGACGTTCCCGTGGCGCTTGTTGAAATATCCTGTGTGGCATGGTAGCTTAACTATAGTGGAGAGCCTTGCCTACACCTTAGCGGAAACGTTCTTGCCGACGCTAACCCTCTTCCATGGCACGTCAGAGGAGGCTGCTGAAATAATAGTGTCAAGCCCCGACAGGTATATTGACAACAAATGCCGAGACAAGGGTATTTGGCGTGTAGGCAAAGGCAATTTCGCTGGTGACGGTATCTATTTCGCGCCCAAACGCGCTACGGCGGAACATTACTCAGGCAATGGCACAATCATCGTGTGCCGTGTCACCCTTGGTAGGACATTAGACTTGGGATTTGCCCCATGCCGTGTCTATAAGGCTTGCGGAATGGCCGATGCGCACATGGCCACGGAATGGGGATTGAAGAATGGCTATACCACGGGAGAATGGTGGCGGTCGGATGCAGGATGGTGGGAATACTGTATGTACGACTGGCAGAATCGCTATAATTATTCGTGGCGCATTCGCCCCCTGTATGTTGTCAGGGTCTGCGACAACCACATACAGCGCATACCGGGAGGAATGAGCCATTGGCTTTTCCGCAGGATGGTAATAAAAGATATCAAGGAGACACTAAAAAGACATTATAATATATAAAAGTCATGGATTATGGGAATATTTGACATCTTCAAGAGTAAGGGAGATACCAAGAAGACCCTCTCAAACAAAAAGGCAAAGGCCAACCAATACTATGCCAAGGGCATGGAATTGGTAGACCTTGCCAATAACTCGAAAAACGAGGACGAGGAGAACAAGTATGAGCAACGCGCTTATAACTATTTTTGCGCGGCTGTGGATGCTGGCTACCCTGACCCCATTCCCGAATTGGCTTATATCATCAAGTATACGCCTGGCGTGCCGGAAGACAAGGAAATGGTGGCGAGCGTGTTGCAAGATGCAGTGAAGACAGACCGTGATTATCGGGTGTATTGTGAACTTGCCGATTGCTATGACGAAGGCTATGGGGTGGAGGCTGACTTTGAGAAGGCTTTCCACTGGTATGATGTTGCCAACGACAAAGGCTCGATAGAGGCGACTTTCATGTTGGCAAAATACTATTGGTACGGGATGGGATGCTCCAAAGACCGCGAAAAGGCCGCGTGCTTATTGAAAGAGGCCATCTATTATAGCGATAAGGTAGCTTCCGATGACGAGAGGCAGGTATTCGTGAAAATAGTGGATAAATATATCAATGACAATCCCGATGTTGCCGAGGCGGTAGACCGATACATGGCGGAGATAGATGAAGATTATGTCAGCGACGAGGAGGAAGACTGGGAAATTCCTTATTCACGACAATAACATTATTAGTTAAGACGACTATGGGCAAGATAACGATTTTTGTCAGCAGTACATTCAAGGACATGGACGCAGAGCGTGACATGATGGAGAACTATGTGAAGCCAGAGATCAAGAAACGCTTGGCTGCGCATAACATCATGAAGGATGTTGACATAGTGGATTTGCGGTGGGGAGTGAACACCCAGGACTTGCCTGAAGAAGAACGTGAGAGCAAAGTCCTCAAGCAGTGTCTTGATGGCATCCGTATGTCGAGACCGTATTTTGTAGCTTTCATTGGTGATAGATATGGATGGATACCTCCTCTAAGCAAATGGCGTAAAGTGGCAGGAGAACTTTCTGGAGAGGAGTCTGATAAGATGGGCGATGAGCTTGTAGAGGCCAAAAGCGTGACGGAGCTTGAAATCCTGTTTGGCGCATTGAAAGACCGGAAGAACCTGTCAAACAGTTTCTTCATGTTCCGCGATTCGAGAGTCTACGACACCATGAAGCCCGAGGATTTGAGGCGTTATAGTGACGCTGACTCGAAACAGCGTGAGCGATTGGCGGAACTGCGCAAGAAAATACTCGCAGCCTATCAAGGCACAGGGTTGGAACATAATCTCATGCAGTATTCTTGCCAATATGATGGCAGGATGGTTATCGGCGAGAACGAGTTTCTTGAACTGGTAAACATCCTCGTGCGGTCTATTGTCTCCAACGAAATGGATAATGCCCTAAACTCTACCGACTTGGACAGTCTCATAGGTGCGGAGCTCGACCTCATCCAAGAGCGAAACGCCTATTTTGTGGGGCGTGAGGAGATGATGGCATCGCTCGTTGAACATATATACACAAGCGGAGGCCCCGTCTCCATTGAGGCAATGGCAGGAAAGGGAAAAACGTCTGTTGCGGCAGCTTTATACAAAAGGTTGAAAGACGATGGCAGGTGTCTGCCGCTTGTCCATATGGCTGAGCGGTTAGGCCCTATGTCGCAAGCCGTCGTGATGCTGAAGAAGTGGTTGTGGCAATTGGGCGATAAGGCCGTGGCAAGCTATGCCATGAACATGGAGGCCGACATGTTGCCGCTTTTCTTGAGTCTTGATATGAGTCTTGAGGAGTATGAAGACAGGAAGGTGGTACTGATAATAAACAACGCCCACCGTCTGGAAGGATTAGAGGAACTACTCTCCATTGACAGGCTATATGAGCGGTTTGTCGTGGTTCTCACTTGCGATACCGAAAACAACTTCGATGATTTCTGTCCTGACTTCACGCACGTTTCCCTCCCGGAAATCAGTGAGGAAGAAGCCCTTGAGTTGGTAGACAAGTATATGCATTGCCACAGCAAGTCGCTGCCCAAGGCGGTGAAAGATTGCATTGCCGCAAAGGTGTGTGGCGAAAGAGCCGCCATGACCGATCCTCTATGGACCGTTGTCCTGCTCAACCATTTGGTCAACTTTGACGAGGACGACTTTGAGGAGTTGCGCAATGTCGACAGTAATGATGACGCTGACCAAATTACACGGTTCCTCATAAGAACAGTCAGTTCGATACCAGTGGATTTTATGAGCGAGTTCAGTTGGCTGATGAATTCTTTTGGGCGAGACGACGGGGATAATCCGGTGGGAGAACTGTTGGCAGAGTCTTGCGAGGGTGTCAGCTTCGAGATCTTCCAAGAAAAATATCCCAAGATGCAATTGTCGAGGGTGGATTATCTTGCCATTTTGCGCGAGTTCGAACCTTTGCTTTACATCGATTTCTGTTCAGACATGGTGTTTTTCAGGTACATGGAGATACTGAACGACGCGCCTGAGCGGTTGGAACTTCAGCCTTGCTCAAACAAGAGCTTGCTTTTGCCGGTATTGGAAAAATATGTTTACCTTACATCGCTTGCCGATTTCTTAGAGGCTGAAAAAGACAATTCCAGTGCGGACCTGCTTTTCGCCTCCGTGGTTTGCCGTTCCGAGGCAGAGTCTCTTTTTAGAGGTTTAGACAGGCAAGCGATGTTGGCGTTGACCAAAAAAGTTTCGTGCCCAATTGGTGAAGGATTCAGGCAAATCATTGAGAGAAGTTCGGAAAGCCTGGAAAAGCCTTTCCGTGTCGCAGTTGATAATTACCATGAAGAAGACAATTGGGAAAACAAATTCCTCCTCCAATTCGCATATTACATCTGGTGCAGCAATTTGGAATACTATAAGGAGAACATGTCAAGGGGAGGGCTTGACGAGAAGAAGGTCAAGACACTTGTTTATCACCTCAATGCCCTTGACCACGCCACTCGTGTTATAGAGGGCTTGACAGAGAGAAATTTCATCAGTTATGTCTCCGAGAGCCTGTTCTTCAGTTGCAAGGAGTTCTACTTCAAGAACCTTGCTGGTCAGTTGGGCTTTGAATATAACAGATGCCTGATTCAGCAGACGATGACTTACGGCATATTGCGAAAGGCCAATCCGCTTGACAGTGAGTTGTGCCGGAGGTATGCCGTAGCCTTGGACGATTCTGTCTCAGTGATGGATAAGGGTGCGTTGAAACGCAGCGACATGGCGGTTGAACTGTTTCGCGAGTTGTATCAATACGCCAAGACGGAATCATCGTTGTATGATTATCTTGATGCTTGTTGTGGCAATCTGACATACCTAAACAGGGCAGGAAGGAACGAGGAAACTTTGGAGAGGGCTGGCGGCATACATTCTTTTCTTGAAAGTGTCAAGAGCAAGTCGGACGTAGTGAGATATTATGGCATACTGTTTGACTATTGCGGCGAAGCACTTGCCGCAATGAAAAGATACGAGGAGGCGATTGCTGCTTACCAGAGTGCTTACGATTATTTCCTGGATGAGTGGCAGTCGAAGCCGGACGACCCCGCTACGGTACACTCTCTTTGCATGAACCTTGAAAAGCAGATTGCCCTGCTGTTGCATTTGGGTCAGATGCCAGATAACGAGTTGGATGCTTTCATTTCGTTGGCCGCGTCCGCCCTGCGGAAAAATGGCAACGATGCCTTTGCGTTGGCCCACTTGGCAATGGGCAAGGAATGGGAATTGTATCTGGCTTATAAGAGGGGTGACAGGAAGACTATTGGGGAACTGGCCGAGCCTGTTATCCGTTTCTTGACAAAGACGGTTATGGACGGAGCGCCTTATACCATTGTCAAAACCCACTGCCTTGCGGAGATGGTCAACGGTCTTGCGCAGCAAGGCAAGAAAGACCTTTCAGAGAAGTTGTATGGGCTCTATTCGGAGATGGCCAAGGAAATCGTTGGCCACAGGTTAGCCCCGGACGATTATTTTTTCCAACACTGATACATGACATATGAAACGTCAATTTGACAAGATAATTTCAAAAGGCACCGGAAGTCAACTCTTGTGGCTGACGGTGTTGTGCGCATTGTTGTTTTGCCTGTTTTTCGCCATTGGCACTGTCGTTTATGGCGACTTGCCGTGGCAGGAGGTGACGGCTCTTCTTCTCGATCCTGGATGTTTCGGTGGAGAAGGCCATCATGATGTTTTCAGGTTGCTGATTGCTCTGGCGGGATGCTTCACCTTCTCGGCCTTGTTGGTGTCCGTGTTCAGCAATATTATTGACAACCTCAGCGACGACTGGCATAAGGGAAATGTGCGTTACCGTTGCCATGACCACATTGTCATCTTGGGGGCGCACAGGCATTTGCTCTCAATGCTACGTGAGGCTGATAGATTGCCGGACGGCAACATCGTCATAATGACAAGCGGTGACGTTGAACAACTTCGTGGCGAAATTGCCATGCAAGGCCTTGACAAACATGTTGTTGACAGGATAATCTTATACAATGGCAGACGCGATATTGAGCAGGACGTACGGTCCATTTACCCGCAAAAGGCGAAAATGGTTTATGTCTTGGGTGAAGACAACGAGAAAAATCACGATTCATTGTCCTTGCGTTGTTTGGAACTTCTGAAAAAGGAGAGTTCTGCCATGAAGGGCAAACTGCCGGTATATGTGTTGTTGACAGATTATACCACCATGGAGGTTATCTCACGCCATACAGCCACTGGTCTGGAAGACAACCTTCATGTGGATTTTGTCAATGCTCATGAATATCAGGTGGAACAATTTTTCGCCTATTCCGATTTCCTGCCTGTCATCAAGCGAGACGAGAAGCGGACGTTGAACCTTGTCGTAATCGGCATATCAGACATGACTCGCGCCATTGCCTCCACGATTGCCAATATAGCCCATTACCCTAACTTCTCCGTTTGCGGCGGCAGGACAAGGATAAGCGTTGTCGCGGAAAACATGGTGGGGTGGGCGAGCGACTTCATCGCTTCCTATGAAGGTTTGTTCAGGCTTTCGAGATGGACTTTGATGGATGCCAATGGATGCGTTATGGCTTCCCATGTTCCCGATGAGGCTGATGGTGACTATCTTGACGTAGAATGGTGTTTTGTAGACGGCACGGCAACGTGCAGCGTATTGGGCAACTTGATTGGCGACGCGGAGTATTCGCGAATTGTCGTCAGCGAGGAAAATGACGAGAAGTCATTACGCACGCTCCTTCACTTGCCAGCAAGGTTCCATAATGTCAAGAAGGTGATTTATCAAGAGCAATGCGCAGACTTGTTGAAGTTAGCGAGGCAAACAGGCAAATACGGAATGATAGCGTCGTTTGGCTCAGGAGTGGGCAAGGCTGATGCCATGTTCTTCAACCGCATGGGTTATGGTAAGGTCGTCAACCGGTTCTATGACCTGCAATACAACAAGCCGCAGGCACAAGATGCCGAGAGCGCATGGTACAGGATACCGGAGGCGCACAAGTTATCGAGTATATATTGCGCAATGGCATTGCCTCTCCGTTTGGAGTGCATATCCGCCGATGATGATGTCATGGCTGTTTGTGAGGTTGAGCACAGGCGTTGGATGATGTCGTGCCTCCTGATGGGTTATATGCCGTTCTCTTTATCGGAATCAAGGCGAGTCAGGGCCGACAAGCAAAGGTTCAAAGAAGAAAAGCGGCACTATCGGCACGCCGACATTGCGCCGTTCAGCAGTCTTGACGATTTTGAGAAACGCAAGGATTTGCTGTTTGTAGAGCACACCAGGGAAATCATCAATGTTGAGCGAACAAAGATAGATTGGCATATCAAGCCGGAACCGTCTTGCCTATAAAGCAAAAGCCCTGCAAGCTAAGCTGCTTGCAGGGCTTTGTCGTGTGACCCCGGTGGGACTCAAACCCGCGACACTCAGAACCGGAATCTGATGCTCTATTCAACTGAGCTACGGGGCCATTGCTTTTTACTTGTTGCAAAGTTAATAAGAATCTACGGAATTTCAAAATGTTTGCGTCGAATAGTTTTTGCCTATCGCAAAAAACGCTAAAACTATGATTTCGTATAAAAATGTCAATCATAAGTTTCGCTATATGAGTAAAATTGCGTAATTTTGCAACAAATGTTTAAGAACTAAGACAAATTTGATGAAAAGTACAATTTTGGCCGTGATGGCCGTAATGCTTTCCCTCAACGCGGGGGCAGCGGAAAAGAAAGACAGCGTTAAATCAAACAAGCCTGTTTTTACGGTAGTTAAGGAGAACCCAATCACCAGCATCAAGAATCAGAACCGTTCAGGTACGTGTTGGGATTTCTCAACCCTCGCTTTCTTTGAGGCAGAGATTTTGAAGAACACGGGCAAGACATACGACCTTTGCGAGTCGTTTGTAGCCAACAAGACATATATGGATCGTGCCATTCAGGTGGTTCGCCTTCATGGCGATTGCCAGTTTGCCCAGGGCGGCAGCTGCTACGATCCTCTCTATGCTATCCAGCATTATGGCATTTGCCCAGAGACGGCAATGCCAAAGGCGGGCAGCCTTTACGGCGATTCCTTGTTCAACTTCAACGAGTTTTTCAACGTGATGAGTCCTTACGTTGGCGCGGTGGCAAAGAGCAATGCCTCTAAGCTGTCTCCGGCTTGGAAAAACGGTTTGCAGGGCATCATCGACTCTTATCTTGGCAAGTGCCCGACACGGTTCACTTACCAGGGCAAGACATACACCCCGAAGAGCTTTGCCGCAAGCCTGGGCCTTGACAGCGCCGCTTGCAACAACTACGTGAGCTTCACGAGCTATACCCATCATCCTTTCTGGACGGCATTCGCCGTTGAGGTCCAGGACAACTGGCGCAACCCATTGTCGTGGAACGTTCCTGTCAACGACTTGGCCAAGATTATCGACAATGCTATCATGAACGGCTACACCGTGGCTTGGGGTGGCGACGTGTCTGAGGATGGCTTCACCCGTACTGGTCTCGCCTACATGTATGACACGAAGAAGCTCGCCAGCATGGAAGGCTCTGACATGGCACACTGGCTTAAGCTCGCCCCTGCTAAGAGGAAGAATGTCGTAGACTCTCTCGGCGTGAACGTGCCTGAGGTGGAGCCCACGCAGAAGCAGCGCCAGGAGCGCTTCGACAACTGGGAGCTCACCGATGACCACGGAATGCTCAGCTATGGTATCGCAAAGGACCTGAATGGCAAGGAATACTACATGGTGAAGAACTCTTGGGGCACGACGGGTGACTACAAGGGCGTTTGGTACATGACCAAGAACTTCATCGTGGCAAACACCATGGACTTCATGGTTAACAAGAACGCCGTGCCAAAAGACATCCGCAAGAAGTGCGGTTTCTAAGGATTCTCACAAAACCACACATACAAAGGGGGTGTGTCAAAATTCACACCCTCTTTTAAAATATCACAAAGCCCGAACTTTCACAAGCTCGGGCTTTGCTATTCCATAATTTTTTTGTACCTTTATGGAAAGAAATTTCTAATATGTCAAAGGTACAATTTAT
>JALEJI010000021.1 GCA_022769825.1 Prevotella sp.
ATGCCTGCGACACTTCACTGAGACAGGATTGCTGAAGAGGGAAGGGGCAAAAAACTCGCCCGTGTATTTCCTGAACGGGAAATAGCCAATGGCCCTGCCTCTGCTTCTGTAGTCGGTGGGTCGCATGCCAAGATTGTGGGATAATATTTAACTTGTCCCGATTTTAACGGGACACTAATGTTTACAACCAGTTTGTTTTGTCAGCAACTTATTATTTTGCTTGTAACTTATTGTATTCCTCGTCCGTTACAGGTTCCAACCATTCGTTAGGTTCTGAGCCTGGCTTGGAGTTCTCTACAGCCACATGGGTGGCGATGTGTTGGAACCAACTGTCCTTCTGTGCTCCGTGCCAATGTTTTACGCCTTCGGGAATGTCGATGACATCGCCTGGGTTGAGGGCGATGGCAGGCTTGCCCCATTCCTGATACCATCCCTTGCCCGATACGCAGATGAGAATCTGGCGAGCACCATGATGGATGTGCCAGTTGTTGCGGCATCCTGGTTCGAAGGTTACGTTTGACATCGGGAGAACGGTCTGCTCACCTTCTTTCAAGTTCTTTGGGGCGATGCGAGCCAAATGGCTGTTGCCGATGAAGAACTTGGCGAAGGCTGTGTTTGGATTTCCCTTAGGCCAAGCTCCTGCTGTGGCTTCGGCGGCATTGTCGCATTGTGACAACCCCTTGTCACTCAAGAATCTCATCAGTTCATCTACTTGCTCCTGGGTGTTACCCATGTTGACGGCACCTTTCTGATGGGCAGCCAACTGTGGGGCAACGCCCTTGATGGAAGCCAAGGCAGCAACGGTCACAATCTCACGGTCGCTTGCGGAGAGTTGGTCGCCGGCAAAGATGTCGCCGAAGAGGTGAGCCTTCAGATAATAATCATCCTGTGGGCAGAAGTCGTAATTGAAAGGCTTGCCGCTCAACTTGCTCTGGGTCTCAGTACCTTTCTTGAGAGCCAACTTGGCATCGTCCCAAACCTTTGGACGCTTCCATGCCTTGCCTTCATCATCTTTCTTTCCTTCCGCCTTGCGAGCATCGAGTACCTTTGATAAAGTGCCCAGTGCATTGAGCGAACGAGGGAAACCGGTGTAAGCATAGAGTTGGGAAAAAGCCTCCTTGATTTCATTGATAGTTACTCCGCCATCAAGTGCTTCGTTGATGGCTGGTGCCAGACGATCGAGGTCGCCTTGGGCTTCGAGACTTGCCAAGGTGGCGAGGTGCAACTGGCGTTTCGACAGCGTGTTGGCTGCCACGGATTCATTGATTGTTGCCATAAATATTACCAAAATAATTAACAGTTTCTTCATAGCGTTACCTATTTTATTAATGTGTAATGCTGATTTCGGTTGCAAAGTTACGCTTTAACCTTTAGACACGGCGTAACTATATTACGGATATTGTTACCTATATTCTTGTTTCGCGAGTGGATAAACAATGTATAAAGGAAAATTCCATTGACCGGTTTATGATATAACTAACACGTCGGCAAAACAAAATAGACAAGGCTGACGGATAAAGTTTATAAGACTATGAACAAGATTACATTGAGCAACGGCGTTGAGATGCCGCAGATGGGATATGGCGTTTTCCAGGTCACTCCCGATGAGTGCGAGCTTTCGCGTTTATTACCCATTTCGCGCAAAAAAGCTTATCATTCAAAATATTCTTATAAAATTCATTAAGAAAGGGGCGCGATGTGGAAAAAAATGCGTAATTTTACACTTTGAAAAGGCATGCAAAATCGCTTATCGTGCGTCTAAATGCCCTTAAATTGAATTTTAACACAAATAAAGACATAAAGAATAATGGATGAGAATCTGACCATTGATCAGGATCGGATTATGAAGATCAACATTGAGGAGGAGATGAAGACCTCTTACATCGACTACTCAATGTCGGTTATCGTAGCTCGTGCCCTCCCGGATGTCAGGGACGGCTTCAAGCCAGTTCATCGCCGCATACTCTATGGCATGCTCGGGCTTGGCAACACAAGTGACAAACCTTACAAGAAATGCGCGCGTGTCGTTGGTGAGGTGCTTGGTAAGTATCACCCCCACGGCGACAGTTCCGTATATGGTGCCCTCGTGCGCATGGGGCAGGAATGGAACATGCGTTACAAGCTCGTGGACGGACAAGGCAACTTCGGTAGCGTGGACGGCGACTCTCCTGCGGCCATGCGTTACACCGAGTGCCGCCTCTCGAAGATGGGCGAGCACATCATGGACGACATCGACAAGGACACTGTCGACATGGCAAACAACTTCGACGACACGTTGAAGGAGCCTACCGTGATGCCTACGAAGATTCCTAACCTTCTCGTCAACGGTGGCAACGGCATTGCCGTGGGCATGGCGACCAACATACCTACCCACAACCTTGGCGAGGTGATCGACGCCTGCTGCGCCTATATCGACAATCCCGACATCGACGTGGAAGGACTGATGAGATATGTGCCGGCCCCCGACTTCCCCACGGGAGCTTACATCTATGGCCTGCAAGGCGTGAAAGACGCTTACACCACAGGTCGCGGACGTGTGGTCATACGCGCCAAGGCCGAGATAGAGAGCGACGAGAACCACGACCGCATCGTGGTGACGGAGATACCTTATGGCGTGAACAAGCAGCAGCTCATTGAGTATATCGCCGACTTGGTGAAAGAAGGCAAGCTCGAGGGCATAAGCAACGTCAACGACGAGACGGGCCGTCAGGGCATGCGCATCGTAGTCGACGTGAAGAGGGACGCCAACGCCAAGGTCATCCTCAACAAGCTCTTCAAGATGACAGCCTTGCAGAGCAGCTTCTCGGTCAACTGCATAGCACTGGTGCCAAACAAGCGCGACCATTCGCAGCTCCGCCCGAAGCTCCTCTCGCTGAAGGAGTGCATAAGCTATTTCATCGACCACCGTCATGAGGTGACCATCCGCCGCACCAAGTTCGACCTGGGTAAGGCCAAGGAGCGCGCCCACATCCTGGAGGGACTCATCATAGCCAGCGACAACATCGACGAGGTGGTGCACATCATACGTGGCAGCGAGAGCCCGTCGGACGCCCAGCGCAACTTGGAGAAGCGTTTCAACCTCGACGAGTTGCAGTCGAAGG
This sequence comes from Prevotella sp., assembly GCA_022769825.1. GTDB lineage: Bacteria > Bacteroidota > Bacteroidia > Bacteroidales > Bacteroidaceae > Prevotella. The sequence goes on from JALEJI010000021.1 coordinate 3,102, forward strand.
CCATCGTAGACATGCGTCTCTCGCAACTTACCAAGCTGCGTCTCGATGACCTGCATGCCGAATATGATGAACTGGAGAAGCGCATCAACTATCTCCAGCAGATACTCGATGACCCAGAGCTTTGCAAGAAGGTGATGAAGGACGAACTTAATGAGGTTAAGCAGAAATATGGCGACGAGCGCCGCACGCAGATAATCCCCGACGAGCATGAGTTCAACGCCGAGGACTTCTATCCTAACGACCCCGTGGTCATTACCGTGAGCCATCTCGGCTATATCAAGCGCACGCCGCTCAAGGAGTTCCGTGAGCAGGCGCGTGGCGGCGTGGGCTCAAAGGGTGCCCACACCAGGGAGAAAGACTTCACCGAGTTTATATATCCCGCGACGATGCACCAGACGATGCTCATCTTCACGCGTCTTGGCCGTTGCTATTGGCTCCATTGCTACGACATACCAGAGGGCGACAAGACATCCAAGGGCCGTGCCATCCAGAACCTTCTCAACCTGGAGACGGGCGACTCCGTAAACGCTTTCCTGCGCTTGCGTGGAGGCGGCCTCGGCGATGAGGAGTTTGTCAACTCCCACTATGTGGTCTTCGCCACAAAGAACGGCACGGTGAAGAAGACCTGCCTGAAAGAGTATTCGCGTCCTCGCGCCAATGGCGTGAAGGCATTGATCATCTCCGAGGGCGACGAGGTGGTGGACGTGCGTCTGACCAATGGCTCCAACGAGTTGATTATCGCCGACCGCAATGGTCGTGCCGTCCGCTTCGATGAGGATCAGGTGCGCACGTCTGGCCGTGCGGCAATGGGCGTTCGTGGCATGATGCTCGACGATGACGATGATGCCGTGGTGGGAATGATCGTCGTCAACGACGCGGAGAAGGAAACCGCCATGGTGGTGTCTGAGAACGGTTACGGAAAACGCTCGGAGATAGGCGAGTACAGGAAGACGAGCCGCGCCAAGAAGGGCGTGAAGACCATCGCCGTAACTGAGAAGACGGGCAAGCTGGTGGCCATAAAGAACGTGACCGACGAGAACGACCTCATGATTATCAACAAGAGTGGTATCGTTATCCGTATGGCCGTTGCCAACGTTCGCGTCATGGGACGCGCCACGCAAGGCGTGCGCCTGATAAACCTCGCCAAGAAGAACGACACCATTGCAAGCGTTTGCAAGGTGATGAGTTCGGAGCTTGAGGCCACTGTCGAGGAAGAGAGCAGGCAGAAGTGGAACGAGACCAACGAGAAGTTGCAGCAAGACATCGTAGCGCAGGACGCTGACGCCACAACCGATGAGGCTGGCGTTGACGCTCCAGAGGCAACGGACACGGACGACAATAACAAGACAGAATAAAACTAATACAAATTAATTATCGCTTATGAAAAAACTAATGATCGCAGCCTTGATGATGCTTGGCACGTCAGCTGCTTTTGCCGGTGACAGCGAAGCCCTCAAGGCCGTGCTTGCCGCCAAGGATTTCAACCAGGCTTCACAACTGCTGAAGCAGAACCTCGGCTCCATGGCCAACGCCCAGGAGAAGGCCAAGGCTTACGACTACGTGACTAAGCTCGCGCTTAAGACCTTTGACGCGCAGAACGCTATCGAGGCTCAGAACGTGCAGGCAAAGATGCTCAAGCAGAAGACAACTCCTTACGACACCATAGCATACTACCAGTCGGCTTACGACGCCACGGTGAATGGCTTGGAGTGTGTCAAGTATGACGCTCAGCCCAACGAGAAGGGAAAGGTAAAGCCAAAGTTCACTGAGGCTCTCACACCTTCGCTCACCAACACACGCATGCAGCTCGTCAACGCCGGCAACTATTACGCACAGCGCAACGACCAGGACAACGTCCTCAAATATTGGGGAATGTTCCTCGACACCGACGACAACCCCTTGTTTGCCAAGGCAAAGGAAGGTGAGAAGCAGTATCTCGGTCAGGTGGCTTACTACACGGCTCTCTATGCTAACCAGGCTAAGCTGTATGACAAGGCCGAGAAGTATGCCGACATCGCCATGCAAGACCCTGCCATGCGCAAGCAGGCTGAGACATTCAAGTATTCAATGGCCCAGATGAACTTGAAGTCGAATGCCGACTCTGTTGCTTTCGCCAAGAAGATGCGGGCTTCTTACGAGGCTGACCCAAAAAACGAGACAGTGTTTGGTATCCTGTGCAACATGTATAGCGGCTTGAACATGACTTCTGAGCTTAACGCGTTGCTCGACAAGGCTATCGCAGCTGATCCTAACAACTTCACGGCTTGGGCCATGAAGGGCCAGACGCTTGTCAACAAGCTGTCCAAGGAGCAGAATCCTAACTGGGATGAGTGCATCAACGACTTCAAGAAGGCCGTGGCCATCAAGAACGACAACTCCGTGGTGCTCACATACCTCGGCTTCGCCATCAATGCCAAGGCATCTGCCATCAATGGCAACGTGGTTGAGCAGAAGAAGCTCTACACAGAGTCGATGGGCTTCCTGGAGCAGGCTAAGACCATTGACCCGAATCGCGCGCAAAGCAACTGGGCTTATCCTCTCTACCAGTGCTATTACACTCTCTATGGCGCTGACGACTCACGCACAAAGGAGCTTGAGGGTATGCTGAAGAAGTAAAGACTGATACTGAATTACATTATAACAAGAAAAGGCGCATCGTTATAGGTGCGCCTTTTCTTGTTGTTTTCCGATCTTTGTCCTATTCCGTCTTTATGCTGTCCACAGGATTGCTTGTGGCCACTCTCCACGACTGAGCCACCACCGTCAGCAGCACCACGGCTGCCACGGCCACAAACGCCAAGGGGAACAGCCACCAGTAGATGGGCGTGTGCTCGGCGAAGCTCTGGAGCCATTGCTGGCTGAGCCACCAGCCAAGGGGAGCGGCCACCACGTATGCAGCCACGAGCGGTAGCATGTATCTCATGGCGAAGAGCCTCACCACGGCACCGACGGAGCTGCCCATCACCTTGCGTATGGCTATCTCCTTGCGGCGATACTCCGTCTCGAACATCGTGAGGGAGAACACGCCGATAATCGTTATCACGATGCAGATTATGGCAAACAGCTTCACCTGCGAGATGAAACGGAACTCATCCACATAGGTGCGTTGCAGGTCGTCGTCGAGGAATTTCATCTCGTATTGTTGCGAACCGTCCATTTTGTCTATCACCGCGGCAATGCGTTTCTTGGCTTCGACCTTGTCCTGTCCCTTGGCCACGCGCACGAATACTCGGGCCAAACGGTCGCCCCATCCCTGCATGTCGGGACCGAAGATGGCAAATGCTACGGCTATCTTGCTGTTGTCGTTGCGCATCGACTTTATCTTGAAGTTGTCGCACACGCCCACCACGAGATAGTTTGCATTGCCCCATTCGTTCTGCCTTCCTATGGAGTCGCCCACCACGAGCCAGTCGTATTGTTTAATGGCCGCCTTGTTCAGTATATACGCGCCAGTTTTCATGTCCGATTCGCGGAAGTCTCGTCCGTCCACAATCTTCAGTCCCATGGTACGCAGATAATTGTAGTCGCACGGTATCACCTGCAGCGACATTTGCTTGTCCTCGCTGCCGCGTCCCCATCCCATGTAGTTGTCGCTTGCGCCTATCGCGTTCTGCGCGAAGCCAACGCTCTCCACGAACGGGAGTTTTGAGAGTTCGGAGCGTATGGCGTCCTTCTTCTCCATAGCCTCATCGGAGAGAGTGGTGTATAACACCTCGTTTTTTTGGAACCCATAGTCGGCATTGAAGATGTAGCGCGACTGGCTCACCATCACACCTATATATATAGCCAGTGCGAATGCCACGACAAACTGCACGCCCATGATAGCCATGCGCAGCTTGCGACCGCGCGGCGAGAGTCCGAAAGAACCCTTGAGAACCATTGCCGGAGCGAATGACGTGCCGTACCATGCCGGGACAACTGCCGACAGCGCACCCACAGCTATCGCAGCTATCACTACAGCAGCCACCAGCGCCCAATGGGCACTTAAGGCGATGTCGCCCGACACAAGCTTCATGCAAGCCTCGCTGCGCTCGAACGCCACCACCATCAGCACGCCTATCGCAAGACCTACGATGGCCAGTGCCACGTTCTCCATGATAAGCCTCATGCGCAGGCTGCCGGTAGACGCGCCCATCACGCGACGCGTGTTGATGTCGCGTATGCGCATTGGCATCTCGGAAAGCGTGAAGTTGAGCAGATTGAGCATGGCTATGAAGATGATGAAGAACGACGCTACGGTGAGCACGTCAACCACACTGCGGTTGCCCTTGTCCTTCGTGCCGGTGCCTGAGAAGTAAACCTCGTCCATCGGCGTGAGGCGGAACTTCATGCCCACTTCCTTGTCGAACTCTTTCTCGTCATTTATGTTGTTTGCCTTCATGAACGCCAGTTTGAAGCCTCGTTCCACCTTCGCCGCGTTGGCGGCATTGTCGAGACGCGCGTATATGCTGAAGCTCCATTCGCCCCAGTCCTCCAGTCCGCGGTCGTCCTCGCACTGGTACACTCCGTTGTCAATGGTGCAGTTGTCGGGCATGTCCTCGCTTACGCCTACGACCGTAATCTTGTTGTCGCCTGCCACAAAGGTCTTGCCCACGGCATTTGCCGTGCCAAACATCTTCTCGGCCGTGCCGCGGCTGATGATGACATTGCCCGAGGAGAATGACCAATCCTTGCTGCTGCCATAGAGCAACTTGCCACTGAAGAACTCGATGCCAGGCTTGCTTATATTTACAATAGGCACTTCCAACTCACGGTCGTTCACCTTCAAGATGGCATTGTTCACGTATGGCGAAGCGTCCATTACGGCCTCGACATGGGGCACGTCCTTCAGTATCGTCACAAACGGGCGGCAAGCGCACGCTCCCCAGTTGTTGCCGAACACGTTGCCATACACGTCAAGGCGGAACATGCGCTCATGGTTCACGAAGTTGTGGTTGTAGGTCTTGTTGTATATCACCTGTGTCATGAACAGGTAGAACGCCGCCACGGCGATGCCCAAGCCGAAGAGGTTGAGCAGGGTTGCCAAGCGGTAGCGGCGAAACATATATAGTAATGTCTTCATGCTTCCTCCTGTTTAAAGAATGTTCGTGTTTTCAACCACTTGACCGTCGAACAAGTTGATTATGCGGTTCGCCATCTGCGCGTCGTGTTGCGAGTGGGTCACCATCACGATAGTGGTGCCTTCGGCGTTGAGTTGCGAGAGGACTTCCATCACGGCCAGACCGCATTTTGAGTCAAGATTACCGGTGGGCTCATCGGCGAGAATCAGTTTCGGCTTACCCACCACGGCACGCGCTATGGCCACGCGCTGCTGTTGTCCGCCCGAGAGCTGCTGCGGATAGTGCTTGGCGCGCTGGCTGAGGCCCACCTTGCGCAGAATCTCCGTGACACGCTCCTTGCGTTCCTTTGACGGCACGCCGAGGTAGCGTAGTTGCAAGTCGACATTCTCCTCAACCGTGAGTTCTTCGATGAGGTTGAAGCTCTGGAACACGAAACCGATGCGCCCACGGCGGTACTTGGTGCGCTCCTTCTCTTTTAACTTGCCCACAGGCTCGCCATCGAGCCAATACTCGCCGCCGTCAGGGTTGTCGAGCAGGCCAATGATGTTCAAGAGCGTTGACTTGCCACAGCCGCTCGGTCCCATTATGGCTACGAACTCTCCGTCTTCCACGTTTATGCCAACGCCGTTGAGAG
>JALEJI010000025.1 GCA_022769825.1 Prevotella sp.
AGGAGGCTATATACACACGCATACAGAATCTGTATCACAACGCTCTCACTACCTACTTCTCGGGCTATCAGATGCGCGAGAAGAAGTACGTGGAGGCCGACTATCAGAAGCTTAAGAGCGAGATGCTTGCCATGCATCTCGACCAGAAGTATGAGTATGCGCCCATGTTCCGCCTCATCGAGAGTCGTGTAGCTGATGACGACAATACCTTCCTCAACAACTGCGACCGCGAGTATGACAATCTCAATCCTCGCGACCGCACGTTACTCATACTTAATCTCACACGCCTCATTGAGCCTAAAGACCAGGCTATGAAGCAGAAGCTCTCTACCTTCATCCGCTCGCGGCTTGCCACGATGGAGCCCAACACCATCTCGCTTGCCGGGCGTTTGCTCGACAGCATAGAGGCAAAAGACTGAATCGCGCGCTATCGGTCATGCGCCATGCGCGTGGACTGAAAGACACAAAAGACGGCAAGAAGGATGATTGATTCTCCTCTTGCCGTCTTTTGTTTATAACCAAGTGTACTATGCTTATCGCCTGCTTGTCAAGGCTTGCTTGCCAGTGCTTATCGTGGATATGATGCTGGAGCCAAAGCAGCGGCTCGCGCCTGTCGTGGCCCTCGTGGCCTTCTTTGCCTCGTTGTTCTTCACGGGGCTGAGGTCTATGTAAATCATGTCCTTGTTGTTAGTGCCAATCATGTAGCCCTGGAAGCATTTGTTCTCTTCCAGCCAGAAGCCGTGCTCCTTTGCCGAGGCGTCCATGACGAAAGTGATCTTGTTTTGCGTGAGATACTTGATGTATATGTCGCCCGTCTTTTCCTCTATGTACCAGTTGAATTTCAGAGGCGCGTTTTGCTTGTCCACGTTGCCTTTGCTGTCGAGCGTGTAGTCTATCTCCGTGCCTGTGCCCTTTATGGCGTTGCTGTTGTTTCTCACGAAAGTCATGTTGGCATAGAAGGAGCTTTGCTCCCCGGTGTCGCCGTTGGTGTATATCATCTTGCCGTCCCATTCGCCTTGCAGCACCTCGGCCTCGTCTATCATCGAGCTTCCGCTGTTGTCGCCGCCCTGGTTGTAGTCGTTGTCGTTCCATCCCCAGTTGCTGCCGTCGTAGTCGTACCACCACGGCTCGTTGTCGCCATACCAGTACCAAGGGTCATCGTCGCAGCTCGTGAAAAGCGTAGGTACCGCCATCATTATCGCCGCTGCCATAAGGATAAGATTCTTTTTCATAGCGTTGTCTTTTTTTTTATGTTTCTTTCTGTTTGCAAAGATATACAGAGTTGACGTATTCAAAGGTATGTTTTTCCTATTGCTTTTGGGAAAATCCCTAAAAATACTTAGGCTATTAATCTAATGTGGCATTTTTTTTGTAAGTTTGCAACCACAAACACTAAAACAAGACAAAAAAGGAAATAAAGAAAATGAGAACCGTTTATGAATTCTCCGTGAAAGATCGCAAAGGCAAGGACGTATCTCTACGGGAGTATGCTAATGAAGTGTTGCTTATCGTCAACACCGCCACTAAATGCGGATTCACGCCACAATATGAAGAGCTTGAGAAAATTTACGAGAAGTATCATGCCCAAGGCTTTGAGATTCTCGACTTCCCTTGCAACCAGTTTGCCCAGCAGGCCCCAGGCACGGATGATAGCATCCATGAGTTTTGCAAGCTCACCTATGGCACGGAGTTCCCACAGTTCAAGAAGATAAAGGTCAACGGCGACGATGCCGCGCCTCTCTATAAGTTCCTCAAGGAGCAGAAAGGCTTCGCCGGCTGGGACGAGACGCATCCCATCTATCCCATCCTGGAGAAGATGCTTTCGGAGGCCGACCCCGACTATAAGCAGAAAGCCGACATCAAGTGGAACTTCACCAAGTTCCTCGTCAACAAGAAAGGCCAAGTGGTGAAACGCTACGAGCCGACAGAGAAGATAGAGCATATAGTGAGCGACATTGAGGAGCTGCTGAAATAAAAACCATTCATCCCCAAATCCCTACATCCTTATTTTATGGAAAGAACAAAGTGTCTTATCATAGGCAGTGGCCCGGCTGGTTACACCGCGGCCATATATGCCGGGCGAGCCAACCTCAAGCCTGTGGAATACGCGGGCTTGCAAGTGGGAGGGCAGCTCACCCAGACCACTATCGTCGAGAATTTCCCCGGTTATCCTGATGGCGTCGACGCCAACCAGATGATGATGGAGCTTCGTCAGCAGGCGGAGCGTTTCGGGGCCGACGTGCGTGACGGAATAGTCACCGACGTCGACTTCTCCAAGAAGCCTTACGTCGTGACTATCGACAATGGCTCACAGGTTGAGGCCGACACCATCATCGTGGCGACGGGAGCCTCGGCCAAGTACCTCGGACTGCCCGATGAGAAGAAATACAACGGGCAGGGCGTCTCGGCCTGCGCCACGTGCGACGGCTTCTTCTATCGCAAGAAGGTGGTGGCCGTCGTGGGCGGTGGCGACACGGCTTGCGAGGAGGCCAACTATCTCGCGCAGCTGGCAAGCAAGGTCTACATGATTGTTCGCAAGCCTTATCTCCGTGCCTCCGACATCATGAAGCGCCGCGTGGAGGACAATCCGAAGATAGAGATTCTCTATGAGACCAACACCCTTGGCCTGTATGGTGAGAATGGGGTAGAGGGCGCTCACCTCGTTTGTAGGAAGGGCGAGGCCGACGAGAAGAAATACGACTTGCCTATCGATGGCTTCTTCCTTGCCATTGGCCACAAGCCCAATACCGACATCTTCCGTGGCAAGCTCGACATGGACGGCGTGGGCTATATCAAGACCGAGGGCGACACGCCACGCACGAGCGTGGAGGGGGTGTTCGCCGCTGGCGATTGCGCCGACCCCAATTACCGTCAGGCCATTGTCGCCGCCGGCAGTGGTTGCAAGGCTGCAATGGAGGCCGAAAGATATTTGGCGAAATAGTTTACCTATATATAATATAATGTGTAAGCAAGCCCATTGGCGGCGTCAAGCTTCATCGTGCTTGGCGTGCCAATGGGCTTGCTGCCGTGATGTTCTTACCTTGTTCCATCTAAGGCAAGCGCAACTCTTTTAACAGGTCTGAAAAGAAAATTTCATGCTTGCGTATATAAGATTGGATTATTTTAAGTAATTTTGCAACGTATTTAAGGTAAGAAGGACTTTTGCTCCTAAATAAGTATTAGTTTTTTTTAATTTTTTTCATCTTATGCAGAAAAGACTGCTATTCCTGTTCATGCTGTTGGTCGGTTTTACAACAGCAATGATGGCGCAGATCACTACTTCCGGCATGAGTGGTAAGGTTACCGCTGATGGCGAGGATGTTATCGGAGCCACAATTGAGGTCGTTCACGTGCCTTCTGGCACGAAGTATCAGGCCGTGACCAACGCTAAGGGCATGTATGCCATCAACGGTATGCGTCCCGGTGGCCCCTATCGTGTGAATGTCAGCTACATTGGATACCAATCCAAGAGCTTCGACAACGTGAGCCTCCAGCTCGGACAGACCTACAATCTTAATGTCGGGCTCCTCGAGGACGCGCAGCAGCTTGGCGAGGTCGTCGTCAGTGCCAAGGCAACCAAGTTTACCACAGAAAAGACTGGTGCCTCGACCAACATCGACAACCAGATGTTGCAAAACATGCCTTCAGTGAGCCATAGCATTACCGACTACACCCGCCTTTCACCTTATGGCGGCAACGGCATGAGTTTCGCCGGAGCAGACGGCCGTACTGCCAACTTCACGGTTGACGGTGCCGACTTCAACAACAACTTTGGTCTTAGCTCAAATCTCCCTGGCGGCGGCAGCCCTATATCTATCGATGCCATCGAGGAGATGCAGGTCGTGATTTCCCCATTCGACGTTCGCCAGACCAACTTCGTAGGCGGTGGCTTGAACGCCATCACCAAGTCGGGTACCAACACCTTCCGTGGCACGGCTTATGTCTATCACCAGAACGAGCAGATGCGTGGCGACGCCGTGGATGGCGAGCAGATTTCCGGAGCGAGGGAGAAAGACCGCACCACAACATGGGGCATGACCCTCGGTGGTCCGATCATCAAGAACAAGCTCTTCTTCTTCGTCAACGGCGAGATGAAAAAGATTCCTACCGTGGCAAACCGCTGGCGCGGTTCAGAGGACGGAGTAGCTGATGCCGACAACTACCTCTCTCGCACCAGTCTGGCCGACCTTGAGAAGGTCTCCAACTACGCGAGAGACAAGTATGGATACAACACCGGTTCTTGGACAAGCTTCCCTGCCGACAAGAACAACTACAAGCTTCTGGCGCGCTTGGACTGGAACATCACCAACCAGCACCACCTCTCATTGCGTTACAACTATACGAAGAACCGGAACTGGTTGGCCCCTAACGCTTCTTCAATGGACGGCGGCACGCGTTCGGCTTACGGACGTACATCGGAGATGGCAATGTCGTATGCCAATTCCATGTACTCCATGGACAACAACGTGAACTCTTTCTCGTTTGACCTCAACAGTCGTTTCTCCAACGAGCTGAGCAACCAGCTCCTTGTCACATACTCTAAGCTCGACGACGTGCGCGGCACCAATTCTTCTGAGTTCCCGTTCGTCGACATACTCGACGGCAACGGCACCAACTACATTTCTTTCGGTGAAGAGCTCTTCACATACAACAACGCCGTGCACAATAGCGTGTGGAACGCCAAGGACGACGTGACGTGGTATCTCGGCTCTCACAAGCTTCTTGGCGGCATCAGCTTCGAACATCAGATGGCCGACAACTCCTACATGCGTAACGGTTTGGGTTATTACCGTTACAAGACCCTCGACGACTTCCTCAATGGTGGCACTCCTGAGATTGTGGCCCTCACTTATGGCTACAATGGCGAGCAGAACCCGACCGCGCGTGTGCAATACAGCAAGGTGGGCATCTATCTGCAAGACGAGTGGCAAGCTTCTCGCAACTTGAAGCTGACCTACGGCCTTCGTCTTGATAACCTCTTCTTCGACAATGGCGACTTGATGTCCAATCAGGCAATCTATGACCTCGATTACAACGGCCGTCACATCGACACGGGCAAGTGGCCTTCGTCAAAGGTTATCTTCTCGCCCCGTGTTGGCTTCTCATGGGACGTGTTCGGCGACCAGAGTTTCAAGCTCCGCGGTGGCACGGGCCTCTTCTCAGGCCGTCTGCCTCTCGTGTTCTTCACCAACATGCCTACCAACTCCGGCATGGTGCAGTATCAGGCCGTGTTAAACGCTTCCAATACTATCGGAAAAGTTGAGAACAACAAGTTCGTGCCTGACAAAGGCTATGAGAACTATGTTGGCAAATACACTGTCGACGCCAAGGGCAAGGCCCATATCGACATGACACAATTCAATGGCGGTCTCGTCAGCGAGAATGGACAAGTAAGCCGTCAGGCACTGCTCAACAAGCTCGCTTCTCTCGGCTACCCCACTACAATCTCTCCAGATCAAGGCACTGTGCCTTCATCAATCTGTTCTGTTGACCCCAACTTCCACATGCCAGAGGTATGGAAGACCTCTCTCGCCGTGGACTACGTTGTCCCCGTGGGCTTCCCGTTGACAATCACTGCCGAGGGCATCTTCAACAAGACCGTCTACGGCACGGTGCTCAACGACTGGGCTGTGCCAGACGTGAAGGGCTTCGCACGCTTCAACGGTGCTGACAGCCGTCACATCTACCCGAGTGGTTACCTTACCGGTACTCACGCCTACGTCTTGGAGAACACCCATAAGGGTTACGGTTGGTCGTTCAACCTCTCTGCCACGGCTAAGCCATGGGAGTGGATGGATCTTTATGCCAGCTACACCCACACCGCAAGCAAGGAGCTGACTGGTATGCCGGGGTCCAACGCGGCTTCAGTGCTCAACTATATGGCTACAGTAGACGGTCCGACTGCTGTCAAGTTGCACAACTCACAGTATGTGGAGCCTGACCGCATCGTGGCTTCAATGAACCTCCACGACAAGAGCGGCAACCACTACAGCTTCATCTATGAGGCTTGGCGCGGCAACTCCAACTACAGCTTCATGACACAGAACGACATGAACGGCGACGGCTTCAACTATGATGCCATCTACGTCCCGCGCGACAACGAGGTAGGTGTGGGCACAGGAGACTTCCGTTTCAAGACCCAGGACGACATGGATCGCTTCATGGCTTTCCTGCACAACAACAGTTATCTCAAGAAGCATCAGGGCGAGTATGCTGAGGCTTACAGCTACTATTCTCCTTGGGTGCACCGCGTGGACTTCAGCTACAAGCACGACTTCAAACTCAACGTCGGTCAGACCAAGCACACTCTGCAGCTGAGCTTTGACATGAAGAATGTGCTCAACTTCTTCAACTCAAAGTGGGGCGTGGCAAAGTATCTCAACCCTGCAATCGGTTCCGACGGTGCGCGCGTGCTGAAGTATGAGGGCGTTGACGCTGAGGGTTATGCCACATTCTCTACTCCAAAGGCTGTCGACGGCAACACCAAGAGCTGGACTTACAACCATGCCATCGGTCAGTGCTGGTATGCTGCAATCGGTTTGAAATACTACTTTAACTAATCAGAAATCATGACATTAAAACATATTTTCGCCATTGCCGTTGCAGTCGTCGCTTTTGCGAGCTGCTCCAACGACTATGAGGTGGATAACCTCAATGGCTTGACGGTAAGCTCTTCTTACGTGTCGCTACCTCTTGCCGGTGGTGCAAACAACGTCAACATCACTTCCAATGATGCCTGGGAGCTCGACACCACAGGCACGGTGGTCAAGGGCAAGAAATGGCTCGAGTTCTCTTCTCTCAGCGGTAATGCTGGCGAGAGCACGTTGACCATCAAGGCTGAGGCTACAGAGAACGGACGTTCGGCTGAGGTAAAGCTCAAGAGCGGTAATCTGGTGCAGCGCATCAACATCATCCAGGGTCTCCCAGTGGCGACACCTGCCACATGCGCTGAGGTGATTGCCGGACCCGACGCCAAGACTTACATGGTGACAGGTACCGTTACGACCATCTCCAACACCACTTATGGCAACTTCTACTTGGCCGACAAGACCGGACAGATTTACATCTATGGCACGCTCGACAAGAACGGTAACGAGAAAAACTTCGCAAGCCTTGGTATTGAGGCGGGCGACGAGGTTACCGTGTCAGGACCTAAGTCGACTTATGGCTCAACGGTGGAGCTTACAAATGTCACGGTGAACAAGATCACGAAGTCGCTGGTAAAGGTCGATTCCGTTTATGTCGGCGACAAGAAGTCGAGCAACCTTCCTCTCGAAGGCGGTGAGGCTACGGCTTATGTCACCTGCAAGGGTGGCGGTCTCACGGTGTCGATACCTGAAGAGGCTAAGTCGTGGCTGTCCATGTCGGCGTTGAAGCAGAGCGGCCAGAGTGCCCTCATCACCTTCAAGGCCACGAAGAACGACGGAGGCGCACGCTCGGCCACGGTGAGCTTCACATCTGGAAAGTCCACCGTCACGTCAACAATCACGCAGGACGGTTCTATCAAGGATGTGAACCTTGGCGAGTTCAAGGCCTCTGCCGAAGACCAGAGCCAGTATCGCATCACGGCTCTCGTGTCGAAGGTGGATGCCAAGGGCAACTTCTGGATTCAAGACTACACTGACCTCTCTGGTGAGATAGAGGCTTACAAGCCATCTGGCAACACCAAGGGCATAAAGGTTGGCGACATCGTGACTGTTGTCGGCACTCATAGCTCTTACAAGGGCGTGGCGCAGATTGGCAGCCCCGTGGTGGAGAAGGTAGAGAGCGTCAAGGCTGTCAGCCTCGGCGAGTTCGACAATCAGGCCGACGGCACATTGGTTATCATTAAGGGTAAGGTTGGCGAGGTGAAGAACGACAAGTTTGGCAACTTCTACCTTGAGGATAAGACTGGCAAGGTTTATGTCTATGGTCTCTTTGGCTATGGTGCTCCAAAGGGCACCACTGATCGCCAGAACTTCATGAAAGACCACGGCATCGCAGCTGGATCCACTATCACGGTCGTAGGTCCTAAGACCACCTACAAAGGCGTGAGTCAGCTTAACGGAGGTTACTTCGTGTCGGCAGAGTAAAGCAAGTAATTAAAACACAACAACTAAAAAGAGGGCGTGTCAAAACTCCCAATATAAATAACAAAAAACTCGTTGTACGTTCTTGTGTGGATGTACAACGAGTTTTTGTTTTTCTACGAAAAAGAGCCTTGTAAACAATTTATATGGCGTTATATGGTTCAAATAAATAC
>JALEJI010000026.1 GCA_022769825.1 Prevotella sp.
GTATTTATTTGAACCATATAACGCCATATAAATTGTTTACAAGGCTCTTTTTCGTAGAAAAACAAAAACTCGTTGTACATCCACACAAGAACGTACAACGAGTTTTTTGTTATTTATATTGGGAGTTTTGACACGCCCTCTCGGCAGAGTTTAATCAATACCTTTTTACTGGTTATTATGTTTTTTATCATTATGGCACGAAGAAGGCAATTAAATTGGCAGATTGGTTATCGAGATAATAATAGTAATCGCCTAACTTTAAGTGCAAACTTAATGTTAGGCAGTAACTCGTCTATTGTATAGTTCTGTGCAATTATCATTCCAACACCTCCTGCAACCACAAAATGCCAATTGTGAAGAAAAACCAGAAGCCCCCTGGGCATAGTGACTGAGGTAGCAACCATCATATTCCTTGTATCGTTCACGGACTTTCTTCCGTTCATCAGCAAACATTGAATTGACCTCACGGATATGCGTCTGCATCTGTGCGGTCATCCATTGGCATTCTTTGGCAAACAGTTCTTGAATCTTCTGCCAGTCAGCATCATTGACATTTACAGACACCTTTAATTTTGTGGGAGTATTTTCCAAAACTTTGTCTATGTACCTGAGTTCGGGATAAGCGACAGTCGTTTTTCTTGCTATGCCAGATTTTCGATTGGTGCATATTACATTTGCCCTCCAAACAATATGGATGGCAAAATGCGGAACAGTTAAGTCCAAATGAAGTTTACTTTATAACAGCAAGCTGTCCGTCAATATTCTCTATGCAATAGTCAATGTTGATGGATGGCTTCTTTTCAAAGAAGCTATATGCAGCCAAAACAGAAAGGACATTCATTACGAAATTGAACACGCTAAAATCATTGAGAATTACCAACTTTTACAAAGACTTTCTTATCCCGAACTCAGGTTATTAAGCATAAGACCGGCCACTGAAGGCATACCTTACCGCGACCAGGCCTCAACGCTTCTGGCCGAGATTTAACTTATAGCTGCAACGCAGGAGCACATATCGAGGCAGGGTGTTGGCCCATGTCTCCGTGCGTCCCTGACTGTCCATGACCACTTGCGTCTGGCTTATCTGCCCGAGAATGTCGAACGCGTCGAGGTTAACGCTTAGCGCACCTTTAAGAAAGGTCTTTGACAACCGCGCGTTCCACACGAGACTGTTGTCGTCCATGAAATTCCGGCTCTTGTGATACGACAAGGTCAGCGAGCCTGACGTGTTTAAGGTATAGACCTTGCTCTTGGCATCATCGCTTCCGGTCGCCGTATGGTTGAGGTCGACATTGCGCGAGTAGTCTGAATTCAACGACGCCGACAAATCAAGGTTGTGGTTGGCATCAAGCCCACGGTTGAGCGTTATTGAGGCGTTGGCCGACCAGTTGCCGTTGACGTTGACTTGCTGCGACGTTGTCTGTCCGGTAGCCCTGTCGTAAGTGACCTTCGTCCCTAAGGCGTATTGCAGGATGTTGGCACCAGTGCTTAGGGCCCACGAGGTGTTGTACTTCCCGTTCGACATGGTGTTGAAGGTCAACCCAAAGGTGTGGTTTCTGCTCTGCCTGAGGTTTGCGTTTCCCAAGCGGATGAAGAGAGGGTCATCGTCGTTGCGCACGCCGAGCAGGGTCAACAGTTGTGGCAGCGATGGCGTCGTGGCGTAATTGAAGTTCACGGAGCGCGTGCCCAAGGAGTCGGTACGGCTGTAGCCCGCTTCCACCTTAGGGCTGAAGAGAGCTGACGAGCGCGACTTGCCGTAATGCCTTTTCTGGGTATATGATATGCGCTCGTGTTGCCACGTCAAGGGGAGCGTGAGCTTTGCCGTGAGCTGCGGGCGGGTCATGCCGTCGCCATGTCTCATCTCAAGCCTAAGGCTTCCGTCGGCCATTGTGTTCCTGCCGCTGTTGTGACTGCTGTTGGTCTCGTCGAGCACGTCGAAGAGGTCGCCGGCCGCCGATGGCAGCATGCCCAGCGGATAACGTCCTTGCGTGTAATCGGCAAGCTGGTCGAGACGGTAGAGGTTGTTGTCGGACGTGTCGTACGCATGCAAGACCGAGGCCGAGAAATATGCGAAAAGGGAGTTAACATGGTCCGCCTTGGATGTGAGCCTGTGGGCATAGGATGCCTGCAGGTTGACCGAATAGCTCTTCGACGGCTTGTCATAGTAGTTGTCGCGAAAGTCGCGGCTGCCTTCATCGAAATAGTACAAGTCGTTGATGTTGAACGTCTTTCCGTTGCCAGTGTTGTATTTCAGTCGGAGCGACCAATCAATCATGTTGCCGTATCGACCTTTCGACTTGCCGAAAGCCAAGCGGCTTGAAATGCTCATCAGAGTGTTGAGCGTTGTCTGCCTCGTCAGGTTTTGCGCCATCACACGGTTTATCGCGCCGCGGAAAGGCGATGTGGTCGCTGCTTCCCATTGCGTCAGGCTGTCGAGCCACACCGTGTTGTCGAGAGGCTTAACGTCGGCCATGCCCGACCGAGAGACCCCCAATCGCCTCGACTTGTTGTAGAAGACCATCAGGCTTGCCTTTACAATCTGGCTCTTGAGCCGCTTGCCGAAGAAGTTGCGCGACGCTACCCATGAGCTCTTGTCGTGGCTGTCGTTGTCGGAGGCCGTGAACATGTTGCCGCCTTGCAGATAATTCTCCGTAGCGGTCCGGCTGAGTTGGTGTCCTCGGTCAGTACCGACAGTGTAGTCGCCCCTTATGTTATCGTCGAATGTCTTTCCCTTGAAAGAGAATCGCCCTGCTACTGCCATGGTCTTCTTGTCAACGACACCGGCCCCGTTCTCGGAGAGCTGCGAGCTTTCCAAGTCGCCAATGTTGTTTGTGCCGCCGTTTACCATCACGTCTGCCTTCTTGCCAAACAGCATCGAGTTCAAGTCGGCCACGTACCTGTCGTGGGTTCCAATGCCGGCTTTCAGTTCCTCCACGGCCCCCACCGAGTATTTCTTTTTCAACCCTACGTCCACCACGAGGCTCTTGTCACCCATGTCCTCCCCCATGAGCCGGCTTGCCTCGCCATCGTGCTTGTAGACCTTCACCTTGTCGACAACGTAGGCTGGCAGGTGGCTCAATGCCAACTTCGCGTCGCCTGAAAAGAAGTTGCGGCCATTGACCAGTAGCGATGTCACTCGCTGCCCATTGACATAGATGACCCCTTTCACAAGCTTGCACCCGGGCAACTGGCTCACGAGGGCGTCGAGCATGGAGCCTTCGGCAAGAGCGAAAGCGTCGGCGTTGTAAACTATCGTATCTCCTTTCATCACCATCTTTATCTTCGTGGCCTTAACCACTACTTCGGGCAACGCCTTCGATTCTTCCTCCAGACGGACATTCTCCACCTCCATTTGGTTCATGCTTTGCGCCATCTTCACCCGTATAGCCTTGTACACCGTCTTGTAACCCACCATGGAAAAGCGCAGCAAATAGGTGCTGTCGTTTTGCACAGGCAGCTTATATGAGTATCTATTGTAGAAGCTGGTCTCCATCGTCTGTGTGTCGCAAATCACGCTGCTGTCTTTCACTGACAGCAACGACACGTTGCACCCCACCAAGTGAATGCCGTCTTTGGTTGAGCTAACAGTTCCCACAATGTCCTTGGCAAACAAGGACAAAGGGGAAAATAGCAAAAACAGAAATAAGAGCCTTATCATAGGTCGTATAATACTATAGAGATGGATTGCGCCAACCCGAAGACAAGGTGACGCAATCCTAACTCTCAATTATCAATCTTCATTATGTATTCCTCATAGGTTTGCATAGACTTAGCACTTGAGACACGATCAAATACTTTTCTTCAAAATATTGCCATTTTGATGGCTATTGGAAAGGAATCCAATAGCCGATTATCTCATATTATTTCTTTTTCTTCAAGATGAGCTCAAACTGCATGCTTGACATAGTAGCCGTAGGTTTAGTGGGTTCAAAGCATCCCCATTCCACCAACGAACTAAAGAAATCCTTTGGGTCATAGTCAAGAATGAACAGGTCGAGCATTGTCTCGCCGTTGTCGTCCTTAATGTTTCTTACACCGACATACGCCACTTTGTCCTCGCTAACCTGACTTGCCGAGAAATAACGGTTTACGTTTTCAAGTTTCAGCAACTGCAATGTGACTTTATCCATGCCAAAGTCGCCTCCAGGACGGAACGTTATTTCTTTGTCAATAGTGAACGCAGACTTGTCACGGAAGTAGTTTTTGTAACCAGACTGCAAGCTTGTGGCGAGAGTAAGACCATCGTTATCACTTGAGAACGTATAAGTGTCGTTGGCGTTAAACTCTGGTATGTTCTTTACTTCATCTCCTGAAAGCGACCACCAAGTATTCCAATAGTCCTTGTCGTTCACGACCTTATAGACTGTCCATTCTCCCATCAAGTCGGTGACGTAGCTGCCGATGATGTCAACGGTGGCCGTGGGGAACTGTCCGCCCACGAATCCGTCTTCCTCGCTGAGCGCTGGCTTCAACACGATAGTGGACTTGCCTTCCTCATATTGCGTCCTCTTTATCTTGAACTTGCAGCTGCTCTTGCCTGCGGCTATCGTGGCGGTCTTGTTCTCTATGGTATAGTGGGTTCCCTCCACTGCCGTGGAACTGGCATCAGGCTCTATGCTCACGTTCATGTCCTGCGTGGCCACGTATTTTGAGCCGTCGCTTGCCTTGAGCAGGCCAATCTCCACTTCCACCTCATCGCCGAGCAGATAAGTCTTCTGCGAGAACGAGTAGAGCATGCGCTCACGCTTGCCAAGCTTGATGGTAGTGGTGGCGCCGCCGGCCGTCATGGTGATAGTCTTGTCACTGTCGAAGTTGTTTTTCGCCGTTATCACAATGGTCGTGATGGGCGACGCGCCTCCAAGCACGTATTTCTCGCCCGACACGGTGTAGTCCTTGTCCTTCACGGCGGTGCCGCCGAAGGTGACGGGATAGTCTTGCGCCTGGCCGGGGGTGAAGTTGGCGCCAAGTGTCACCGACACGGAGCCATCGGTAAGGGCATAAACAGACTTGTCGAAACTCACGGTCTGCGCCTCATCATCGCTTCCGCATGCCGTGAACAGCACTGTGACTGCCAACAGCATCAATGATAATAGTTTTCTCATGTGAAATTGATTATTAAGATGTGAATATTAAGATATGTAAATATCAATTATTGATTTATCTCACGTTTTGGTCGTACTCCTTTTGCAAGCTGTCTATCAACGCACGATCAGAGTCGGTGAGGGTCTGAGGGTCTGGCAGCTTGTACTTTGAAGGAATCTTGTCGGCCACGGGTGGCACTTCATCGCTCTTGCCGCAAGAGGTCACTGCCAATAGCGCGCATACGGCGCATATTAAAATAACTAATCGCTTCATGTCGTTTTATCTTGTTTGTCATCCTTGCCGGATGCCGATTCGTGTTTAATATATCATCTCTGTGTAGCCTGGGTTCTGCTTAAGCCCTGGGGTTAGCACTATGTCGTTTGGAGGAATTGGGAGAGTGTACATGAATTTGAAGTTAGTGTATTTCAACCCTTTCTTCATCACCCAGAACTCCGGTCGTCCGTTGCGCTTCAGCTCGAAGAACCTGTCGCCTTCCAGATACAGTTCCTTCCTTCTCTCGTTGAGAATGGCCTGCATGAGCGGCGTGAGCGGCTTGGCCATGCAGTCGGTCTTCACGAGCGCGGTCTTGTCGACGGCTGGCAACGTGGCCATGGTGTATGGCACACAGTCGCTGATGCGGCAGGCTCGCAACTGGTTCAACATCCTCAAGGCCTCGTCGTTGTCGCCAAGATGGCAAGCCGACTCCATCGATATGAGCGCGAGCTCGGCGGAACGGAGCGACGAGATGTAAGCCTTGGTGCTCCTGCGCCTGTAGTTGAAGAAGAGGCGGTAGCGGATGTCGCGGTCTTTTTCGGCGAAAAGATTCACGAATCTCGCGCTAAGGGGCCGAGCCTGCAAATACTGGTTTGAGATTCCATACCCATCGTTCTCCAACCGGTCGCAACGTATGAGCATATTGCCAACAAGCCCAGTGTGGGCCGTAATCATCTTCTCGTAGGCGTCGCCTCTAAGCAATGGGTGCTTGGCGAGCAGCTCGTCGGCAATGGCCTTCGCCTCGCTGAATCGCCCTGCCCAGAAATAGAGGCGCGCGAGGTAGCCATTGACGACATCGTTGTTGAAGCGGTACATCTCGTCTTGTATGTCGTATTTCAGGGCCTCCTTCAAGTCGCTCTCCGCCTGCGCCACGGTCTCGTCAAGGGAGCTACGCAGGGGTTTGGCCTCCATGTCGAACGTCGTCACCAAAGGTACGCCGAGCTTCTCGTCGTCGGCGAGGGGCGGGGCGCAATACAGGCGCAAGAGCTGGTAATAGGCCACGCCGCGCAACGCGTGGCACGTGCCGAGCAAGTCTTTGCCCTCACGAGTGTCGCGCCCGTCGTGATACTCGTCGAAGACCATGTTGCAACGGGAGATGACCTCGTAAAGATGGTCGTACCAGCTTGAGCTCAGCACGTCGCCGAAATAATATTTCAACATGTCGCCCAAGGGATATTCGGTGAGGTTGGTCTCAAGGTTGTCGCTGACTTGCTCCAACGACTGTACGTCAGAGCTGCCGAACATCAGCGCCTCAGCATTGAAGCCTCCGGCATCGCCACCGTCAATGCCTCCTACGATGTTATTGACAAGCGCGGAAAACTCCTCCGTGGTCTTGGGTATGGTCTTGCCAAAAGGCTTAATGTCGAGGAAATCGGTGCATGAGGCAAACAAGAGAACAATGCCAGCCGCAATGATAAATCGTGTGTGTTTCAATGTTTCCATCTTCTTTCTGTTTACAAGCCAATGTTTATGCCAAAGTTATAGCTCTTGCCCGTGGGGTATACGGCTCCCGGGGTCTCAGGGTTGAGTCCCTTGAAACCGGTTATCATGAGGAGGTTGTTTGCCGTAAACGACACCCCTAATGAGCTGATGCCGATATGCCTTATCCATTTATCGGGGACAGCGTAGGATACAGACACCGACGACAGCTTAAAATAAGACGCGTCGTCATAGTTTTGCGACAGGGCGTCCACGCTGCCTGGCTGGTCAAGCTCCAAGCCATTGTAAGTGCCGATAGCATCTATAAGCCTTGGGTATCCGTCAGTTATGGGGTTGGCCTCCGTCCATCGCCTTGCCGCCTCCTTGGGCATGTTGAGGAAAGCCGTGTAAATGTCGTTGCGAGACTCAAACACCGTGTTGATGTATTTCTTGGTCAAAACGTTGTAATATGTCGTTGGGGAAATGACATACGACTTCAACGCGCCTATTGAGAACGACCCGTTGGCACTCACCGTAAGACGCTTGTACGAAATGTTCGTGGACACGCCTCCATTCCATGGTGCGTTGCCGGTGCCAAGATAGTAAATATAGTTTTTGAAATTTCTCAGGTCGGAGGGCGAGCTCACTTCCACGTCAGGCCTGAGTTTGTAGTTGTGTATGCCGGTGGTGGGATTTATGCCCGTTGACTTGAAGCCGAACACCGAGCCAAGCGGATAGTCCAAGGTAACCGGCATCATGGGCGCGTTGCTTGGCGCGTTATACTTCGATACGTAGTTGTAGTTGTAGGCCACGTTTCCCGAAACGCTCCACCTAAGGTTTTTAAGCTTCAGCGGCACTGCATTGAGCGACACCTCGAAGCCCTCATTAATCTGCTCCGACGTGTTGAAATACTGGTGAGCGAACCCAGTCGTCGACACCACGTTGACCGATGTCACGAGGTCGTAGCCCCTGCGACGGTAGGCACTGGCATACAGGCTGACGCGATCGTTGAGGAACCCGAGGTCTATCGACGCGTTGAGGTCCTGCGTGTGTTCCCATCTCAGCCTCGGGTTGGGCGCGTTGTTCACGGAGCCGACGCGGTAGCTGTCGGTAGCCGACGTGCGGTAGTGATCACTGTAATTCATTATGAGCTGTGGATAGGCGTTCTTGTTCACGCCACCGGTGAGACCCGTTGAAAGGCGTACCGTGGCACGGTTGACTATTGGCTTTAAGGGCCTGAAAAACCTTTCCTCGTCGATGTTCCACGCCACACCGGTAGACCATGTGAGGTTAAACTGCTCCTTGCTTCCAAAGTTGTTTGAGCCATCTGAACGCACCGTGGCGTTGAACACGTAGCGATTATCGAAACTGTAGTCGAAAGCACCATAGAAAGACGCGAAGGCATTTTTCACCAAGTCGTAGGTTGACAAGGCGTCCATGTGGTTTCTGACGGTGGTGGCATCGCTCTCCGTCATTGAGCCGTCTTCCCCGTTGCCCAAGTATAATGGAGTGACGTGTTTTCCTGTCACTGGGTCGTAGCCATACATCTTGGCGATGACCGACTTTGCGCGACTCCACCTAATCTCCGTTCCGGCAATGGTGCTCACATAGTGTTTCTCGGCAAACGTAGTGCTATAGTTAGCCTGCAAACGGGTGAGCCAGCTGATGTTTTGCGTCTCCGCTTGTGTCATGGAACCGTACACGCGCTTCGACGTGTTGTGTCTTCCCTCGAAAGGCCGGTCTCTCCATGCCGTGTAGGTGTCCTTTCCTATCACGTTTTCCGAATCGTCATTACTGAATGTGGCTGATGCCAAGCCATAGAGCCTGAATCCCTTGAAAGGCCGCCACGTGATGTCGCCGCGAAGCATGGTCGAGGTGCTTGAGCCTCGTGTGGTAGTCTCGTTTATCTCCCTCATGACATTGATGCCGTTTTGCGGCAAGGTCTTGCTTATGTCATGATTGGCTGGCATAAACGCGAAATAGGTCTCGTCTGGTGCTAACGTGCCGTCGTCGTTGTAGAGACGCTCATAGGGGTTGGCGAAATAGGCATATTTGAAGATGTTGAAGCCTTGGCTTGGCGAGTTGCTCTTCAGGTAAGAGAGGTCCACGTCAAAGCCGTAGCTCAGCTTGTCGTTAGGCGTGCCGTTAACCTTGACCGAGAAATTGTAACTGTCAGAACTGGTGCGTTTCACGATGCCGTTGTTTGTCGTCATGCCGCCACTCACGTAGAACGTGTGCTTGTCGGTTCCGCCCGACAGCGAGATGTTGTGCGAGGTGGACGTCGACGTGCGCAGCAGCGTGTCGAACCAATCGGTGGTGCTTTGCCCAAGCTGTGCGATGTACGCGTCTTGTTGCTCCTTTGTCCAGCCCGCGTATTTGCCGTAGCCAGACCTTATCATTCCCACTATGCCTATAACAGGATAGTAGCCTCCAGAAGAATAGCCATCAGCAGAGAACTCGTCCCAGATGCCTTGCTCATAGGCGAGTTTCTCCTGGGAATTCATGAGATTGTCATCGCGTATGGGTTTACTCTGTATGCTCAACGAACCTTGGTAGTTGATTTGCAACCTGCCCTCTTTTCCTCTTTTGGTCGTGATGACGATGACACCGGCTTGCGCCTCCGAGCCATAGATGGCCGCAGCCGAAGCGTCCTTAAGCACCGTTATGCTCTCTATGTCTTGCGGGTTTATGCCTGCCACGCCGTTGGCATAGAGCGTGCTGAAGTCGCCAGAATTGATGTATGAACTGCCTTGAGCAGGTATGTTTTTCTGGATTGGTACGCCATCGACCACCCACAACGGCTCGTTGTTGCCAGTGATGCTGCTCACGCCACGCACGCGCACCTTGGCCGACTCCCCTGGCCGACCCGACACGGCCTGCACGTTCACGCCGGCCAGCTTGCCCTGCATGAGCATGTCGATGCCCTTTACGGGCGAATCGTTAAGTTCCTTTCCGGTGATGGAGCTCACCGAACCGGTGGTCTTCCTGATGTCGGTCTGTGTATAGCCTGTCACGACTACTTGATTGAGCGTGTGGTCGTCGTTCTCCAAGGTGATGTTGCCGGAAAGCGGTGCCTTCACCTTGATTGTCTTAGGCTTCATGCCAAGGTAAGTCACGCTGAGCGTGCCGCCTCGCGTTACCCAAAGCGAAGCCTTGCCGTCCACGTCGGCCACAACGCCCATGGAGCGGTCGCTGCCCTTCAGCGTCGCGCCTGACAATGGGTTGCCATCGGCGTCCACCACCGTGACGTCAACCTTAACGTCGCTGGCGCCATGCTTCTCTTGAGCCTGCGCCACGGCAAACGAGAGCATCAGCGATAGCAAAATTGATAAGATTCTGTTCATTTGCAAGTTCTCTTTTTATTTTTATGTTGTTCTATGTTCTTTACGAAGATGTCATTACCTGTGGTCTATGATGTTGATGTCGCGAGGGATGGGGCTCACAAGATTCTCAAGGAAATAGTAGCGTATGAGGTTTTGGTAATATGGGCTCCATACACCATGATCCTTGCCCGGCAAAACCATCATGTCGAAACGCTTGCCGTGCTTGATGAGCGCGTCGGCAAGGCGCAAAGTGGAGACCCATGGCACGTTGTCGTCCACGTCGCCTGTGACGAGCATCAACTTGCCCTTGAGGTTTCCGGCAAGCTCCATGTTGGTGGGTATGCCACCACGCTTCGTCAACCCATGGAATGTCTCGCCCCACCACTGTATGTACTGGTTGTTGTCGTGGTTGCCCGAGGCGGCTACCGCGACCTTGTAAAAGTCGGGATATGTCAATATTGCCGCCGCGGCCATGAAGCCTCCACCCGAATGGCCGTAGATACCCACGCGGTCGAGGTCGATAAACGAGTATCGCGCCGCAAGGGACTCTATGGTGTGCTTGTCGTCGGCGAGAGGATAGTCGCGCAGATTGCCATAGCCGTAGCAATAGAAGTCGTGGCCCCGAAGCGGCGAACTGCCACGCGGCTGCACGTTCACCACCACGAAGCCAAGCTCGGCAAGGCTTTGGTTGCCATTGTCGTCGAGCGTGAAGCGACGTGGTATCTGGTCGTCTTGCGGACCGGGGTAAGGATTTGATATTACGGGGTATTTCTTGCTCTTGTCGAGGTTGGTCGGCACATACATCACTCCGTAGAGCAGCGTCTTGCCATCAGCCGCGGGCACGCTGACCAGCTTGGGCGGCTGCCACCCATGCCGCCGCAACTCCGCGTCGGTCTGCCGGGCGAAAAGGTGCGCCTTGCCTGGCGCGTGAAGGCTCACCACTTGGTAGACGGGCGGCATGTCCATGCGCGAATATGTGTCGATAGCGTAGCGACCGTCGGGCGAGATGCTTAGCTCGTGGGTGCCGTCGCCTGGTGTCAGGAGACGTTGGCCTCCACCGTCAAGGCTTGCCACATAATAATATGTGTACGAGGGGTCGGCACATTGCTCCTGACCATGCCCGAGAAAGATCATCTTACGCCCGAGCGTGTCGATGCGCTCCACGCGGTCAGCCACGAGGTTGTCGCCTCGTGAGACGCGCCGTTTCAACTTGCCGTTGCCGTCGTAGAGATACCAGTTGCCACGTCCCGTGCGCTCGCTCCACCACAGTATCTCCTTGCCACCGTTGAGGATGTGATAGCCGAACAGGCTGACATTGAGATGTGGCTTGCACACCTCACGTATCACGAGTCGTATCTCGCCCGTGGGTATGTGGAGCTTGCAGAGATCAAGGGTATCTACACCGCGGCTGCGCCTCGTGAAGAAAAGCCAGTCGCCCGTGTCGGCATAGCCAAGCTTGACGTCTGGATCCTTGAACGGGCTTATCGGGAGGCATCCTCCCATGCCCGTGTCGGCATCGTATCTATAAAGGCGAAACTGCCTCACGTGCTTCTCGTTGGGCAGGGGCATCTTCTTGGTGCGCAACATGGGGCGGTCGCCGCTCAGACCGTCGATGACGTAGAGGTCGCCCACCTCGGAGTCGTCTTGCACAAAGTCGAGATAAACGTGGCCGTGCCAGCGACCAGCTGCCGCGCCCTCCCTCACGGCTTTTTTCTTCGACCGGAAGCAGTAGGAGGCAAAGTCGCGGCCGTCAGTGGTCAGTTGCCTGACCTTGCCTGTACGGTTGTCGCGCACGTAGAGATTGTGAGCGTCGCCAAGCATGGTGAAAAGCGAGTCGGCAGTAGTGGCGCGAGAGTCTCCCCAATGGCGCGCGCCGCCTGTCGCTGTCGATCCAAGCGGAATCGATGGCCAGCGCGTGGGCTACGCGGTCGTAGACAAGGTGCTTGCCTCGGTGTGTCCAATAAATATTCCTCGGGTTGCCGCCACGCATGGAGAGGCCGTAAACTCGCAGGTCACCGGCACGCACCGCCGTGTCGCCCGTAAGCGTGGCCACGTCCTTGGCAAAGGCCTCTACATTGGCCACGAGAGGCTCTTGACGTCCCGTGTTGGCGTCCACGATGAAATAGTTGCCACGTTGACTATAAGCCAGATAATGAGAGCCGGCCACCCATTGTGTCGACACGGTGCCCTTGGCGTAGATGTCGCTTAGCGTGTCTTCCTCCATGGCCTTGACCCGTGCCCAGCAGGGTCGCTGCGCGAAAGAGCTTGCCCAGGTAGTGGCAAGCAAGCACAGCAAGAGATTGATAGTCTTCATCCTCGCAGTTTTTGTCTTACTTGAACACTACTTTATCTTTTTCACGTTTTCGAAAGCCGCCAAGGCGTCGACAATCTTGATGCCGCCTTCCTGTCGGGCCGTTGCCACGAGCAGCCGTTTCACCCTTGCCGCCGTGAGCTTGGGGTAATAAGCGCGCAGCATCGACGCGATGGCCGACACTATTGGCGTGGCCACGCTGGTGCCATCGGCAAGGTTTGCCTTGTCGCCAGGATACACGCCAGCTATCTGCTCGCCCGGGGCGTAAAGGTCAACGGCACGGATACCGAAATTGGAGATTTGGAGTTTCTTGCCGTCGCGCCCTGAAGCACCAACACGTATGTAGTTTTCAAATGGCCGTCCGGCATTGTCAAGCGCCGAGGGGTAGTAGGCCACGGTGTCGATGTCGCGGCCATTGTTGCCGGCTGCGGCCACTATAAGCACGTCGTGGGCTGCGGCATAGGCTATCGCGTCGTTCACCATCTTCGCCTGCGGAGAGGTGTATTTGCCCAAACTGAGGTTGATGACCTTGGCACCGTTGTCTACGGCATAGCGTATGCCCGACGACACGTCCTTGTCGTACTCGTCACCATCTGGACACACACGCACTATCATGAGCCTCGCCTGCGGAAAGATGCCGGCATAAGCGCTGTCGGCAGGTTGACCCGCCACGACGCTCGCCACGAAGTTGCCGTGCTCGTAACCATCCACGCACACATTGTTGTTGCCATAGCTGAGGTCGGCGGCATCAAGCATGTTGTCGCCCATGAGCAAGCGTTTGTCCTTGTCGTGCTCAATGCCGTGGATGCGGCGCGCCATGAGCGCGTGGTCGGCACGGGTCTTGTTGAGGTAGGCCGTCCACTTGGTTGAGAGTGACGTGCGGAAGAGGTCAGCCAGCATGTAGTTGAGATAGGTGGCCCACCGTGGGTCTTCCACGCTGAGTTTCGTTAAGCCTCGAAGAGTCAGGGTGTCCACGCCCGCGCCTATCTTGCCGCGCACTATGCTGTCCGCGCTTGCCAAAGCTTGCTGCTTCTTGACGGAAATCTCGAAGAATGTCAAGTAGCTGTTTATTTTAGCCTTCTTGCGCATGTCAAGGTAATAGGCGAACTCTTCCTTGTCGCCCGGCTTCACCTGGGCAGCGTTGGTTACTCCTTTGTATTTTGGGTAAAGACGCTTGAATTGGCGGTACTCTTCGGTGCCAGCACTCACCATGTTGAACTTCCCGTCGGCGGTGCCGAGGAAGTTCCAGCCATGCAGGTCGTCAACATAGCCGTTGCCGTCGTCGTCTCTTCCGTTGAGCTTCTCATTGGCATTGCGCCAAAACGATGGCCGAAGTGACAAGCAAGTGGTGTCGGCTCCGGAATCAACGATACCAACCACGACCTGGCGGCGAGGCGTCAGCTTCTTCCTTGATATAAAATCGTAAACTTTGTTGATATTCGCTCCATGGAGCGTGTCGCAAAATTGTTTATGCCAACCAGCATAAACCAGCTTGTTTACCCCCCCTAGCTTGGGCCGAGGTTGCGAATGCCAAAAAGACAGAATAAACAAGTGCCTTTTTAGCAAAATGACAAGTAATAGTTAACATAGATGTCACTTCAATACAATTTTTTGGATTTGTACTTTATATTTTATACGTTTAATTGTTGCAAAGTTAAGCAAAAATCATCAAATGCGGATATAAGTACAATATTTTCTGACAGAATGTTCGACAGACATTATTCTACCGATGATAACAAAAAAAAGCACCCTCCGCGGAGGATGCTTTTCTTAGAGATGATTCCTGAATATCTATTTTGCCTTAAGTGTCGACGTGTAGTGATTACCCCATGGGTCGACAGCCTTGACGGTCAGCGACTTCCACGACTGCGACTTCGGCGTGTAGAGGAACATGTGGTCGTTGTGGACCTCAGGCTCCGCCGTCGGACGCTTCTCCCATGAGTTCTCATATTGCAACATGCGCACGGCATCGGGGTCGAGACATTTCTCGTTTTTCGTCAAGGCCACTGGCGTGGCACCGTCTTCCGAGATGCTCACGGTCCAGTCGGTATGCCAGTTGAAGACGTTGACAAGCACCGTGGTCTTATCTTCCTTCAATGGGTCGGCATTGCTTGGCGCTGATATTTGGCCATCCTTGCGTCCCCAACGGAACGTGGCGTCTTCGGGCGCGTAAATCTTGATTTGGTAGTCGAGCGGATATTCCTCGCCCTTGTAATACTCGTTTACGAGCTCTCCGCCCTTGAACGTCAGCACGCCGAATCCACGAGGCGAGCCGTCGTTGCAGATGCCCTTGCCGTCGTAAGTGTTCCAGAAGGCACCCATCACGGCGCCAAGCGTGTACTCACGGATGTTAGACGCTATGTCGGTGGTGAAGTTGTTGTGGGTGTGGCCAGAGAGAATGACCACGCGGTGGAAGTCCTTGATGAGGGCGTAGAGGTCCTCGCGGTTGGAGAGCTTCGTGCCCGAGTTGCGCCTCAACGTGGGTATGTGCAGGGCCACGAGGATGCTCTTGTCCTTCGACACGTGGCTCAGGTCCTTGCGCAGCCACTCGAGCTGTCCGGCGGTAATCCGGCCAGTGTAGTCGTTGCGGCCGTTGGCGCCACTGTAGAGCACGTCGTCGAGCACCACGAGGTGCCACTTGCCGATGTTCGCGCTATAATAGGTCGGGCCCATGGCGTCGCGATACTCCTGCGCTGAGAGCGAGTCGTTGGCGGCGCCGAATTTGTTGGTGTTCTCGTTGTGGTCGTGGTTGCCTATGACTGAGAACACGGGCATGTTGAGCTTGCTCACTATCTTCTTGTAGTCGCCGTAGACCGACGGGTTGTTCCACGAGAGGTCACCGAGGCTTATGCCAAGCACGGTGCCCTTGATAGTCTTTGTGTAGTCGGCTATCTTGGTCATGAGAGGTTCGCAGAGCGTGAGGTCGTTGGGGGTTCCCACCTGCAGGTCGGCCAAAGCCACAAGCGAGAAAGAGTCGTCCACGCTCTTCGACTTCAGCTCGAAGTCGCGCTGTATGACCTCGCTTTTCCCGAACTCTATCTTCTTGAAGAACTGCGGCACCGACTTTGTCTGGTCTATCTGGCAATCCTCAGGCATCGACACGAAGACATACTCCGCCTTCGCCGTCTTCATCTGGTACACGCCGTCCTTGTCGGTCGCCACTACGGTGTTGCCATCGCTCACCACCACGCCCTGGCGCGGCTTTCCGTCCACGGTGACGCGTCCCACGAGGTTCATGCCCTTGTCGGGCTTTATGTTGAGATCTTGGCCTGCCGGCTTGTTGCGCACGGCAATTTTCTCCTCACCACACGACGTTCCGAAGAACAGCAGGGCCATGAGGGCTACCAAGTTGATGGTCTTGAAAAGATTATTCATGATGTTGTGTTATGTTTTGTTTTGTAAGTTTCGGAAAATTGCCAAGGGCGGTGTTTCTCGTACCGCCCTTGGCCTGAATTACATTTATTATAATTATTTCCCGTCGTAACCTGGGTTCTGCTCTAAGAGCGGGTTAGCCTGAATATCAATCGACGGAATCGGGAAACGCTTCTTGTTGTCGTCGTTGGTGGCCTTGTGGGTCCACCAGTTCTCGGTGGTGAAGAGACCGAGGCGGATGAGGTCGGTGCGGCGCCTGCCCTCGCCAAGGAACTCTACCATCCACTCGTCGGCGAGACGATAGACGTCAAAGTTGTCGGGCACGGGGTCCGGATCCACGCCATTGGTGAAGTTGCGCTTGCGCACGGTGTTGATGAGCTGCGCCGCAGCCGCCTTGTCGCCCGCGCGCCACTTGCACTCGGCGAGCATGTAGTAGACCTCGGTGAGCCTGATGGCCGGGAAGTCGGGATCCCAAAGCCTGGTGAGGTCGTTGTTGTCGGGGATGGGGAGCTTGACCAGGCGAATCATGGAGTTCTCCTCGCCGTTGAGCATTGTCGAGCCCTTGCCGTCGGCGTTCACGTAGTCGACGAACGACACCAGCTGTCCAGAGTGGCTGCGGTTGCCGAGGGTCTTCTCGCCCGTCGTCGGGTTGATTTGGTCGCCCACGAGGAACATGCCCTTGTACTTGCCGTCGCCCTTATACTCGTAAGGCTGCTTGCGAAGGTCCTTGTCGTTGAACTTTGAATAAGGCTTTCCGAGCTTGAAGTCGCTGTCGGTGTATGGCGTCTTGGCGTCCTCGCGCGATGGCGAGAGGCCGAAGCCGTTGTAGATGGATGCCGGGAACGTGGTGTTGAAATACTTTGGCGAGTTTGTGTGGTAGAAATAGCGGTAATACCAGTTGAACTCCAGTTTTGCGTTCTGCGAGGGCACGTTCCAGATGGCCTCCGGGCTCTTGTCGTTGTCGAAGCAGAATGGGCCAGACCACTTGCTGTCGAGCTGGTAAGGGCCGTAGACACCGGCGATGATGTCCTGGCAGAGCTTGGCGCACTCTGAGTAGTGGTCTTCCTTGATGTAGCTCTCGGCGTTGAAGTAAAGCTCTGCGAGCATGGTGGCCGCCGCTGCCTGGCTGATGTATCCGTCTTCCGATGCTCCGAGGGCCTTCTTCTGCTTCAACTTTGGTATGGCCTCCTTGAGGAGCTGCTCAATGTGGTTGAACGTCTCCTTGTCGGTGGAGCGTCCCACCACGGGGTCGTTGTTCGACTTGTATATCGGCATTCCGCCGAAATAGTCGAGTCCGCGCATGTAGAACCACGCTATGATGGCATTGAGCTGGCTGAGCTGGTCGTAGCGGTCGGCCTCGCTCATGCCGAGCTTGCCGTAGTCCACCTTCGACAAGTCGTCGTAAGCCTCCAGGGCGCGCGCTATGCCGCCCGTGGTGCCCTCGTAGGTGTTGACGATGAAACGGTCGGTAGGCGCCCACGTGAACTCGTGGAGGCGCACATACTCACCATTGTTGTAGAAGTCCTTGCCTTGTGCCGGGCACGCCATCTCGTCGGTGGTGAGCTCCTGCAGGTACCAACGGTCGTTGCCGAGATACCATTTCCAGTGGGTGAACGGGCGGGAGAGCACGGCGTAGGTGTTCTCCGGCTGCGTGAAGAAAGTGTCGGGCGTGACCGACGAATAGAACTTCTCGTCAAGGTCGCACGCGGTGATGGCGAGCGTTCCTGCCGCCGCTATGATGATGTTTCTTAAATTCATGATGTTAAATGCAATATTGATTTGCGTCTATGTCTTTTTGCGTTCTGGCGTAAGCCTAAAAGTTGAGTTGCACGCCCATTGTCCAGTGGATGGTCTGTGGATAGAGCGATGAGGTGGAACGCAAGTACTCGAATCCCGGCTCGAGGCCGTTGATGGACACCTCAGGGTTGTAGCCCTGGTACTTGGTTATCCTCGCGAGGTCGCGCACGGTGAAATAGACGCGCGCTTTCTGGAGATACTTGGTCCACTTCTGCAGGTTCAGCGTGTAGCCCAATGTCACGGCGTCTATCTTCAGGAACGAGCCGTCGGAGAGGAAATAGTCGGTCAGGATGCGCGTGTCGTTTATCTCCTTGTTGTTGGTGTAGGCTATGCGGAGCACGTTGTCGTCGGTCGAGTTCTTCAGGCCATAATAGAGGTTAGGCTGCGAGAACACGTCGAAGTCGAGCCAGGCGCGCAAGTAGACGCCGAGGTCAAACTGCTTGTATGAGAACGAGTGGTCCCATGAGGCGATGAGCTTAGGTATGGCGTTGCCCACATAGTGCTTGTTGGCGTCGACGGTGTTGAGCTTGGTGCCATCCTTGGCCGGCACTACGTTGTTGTCCTTGTCGTAGATGAGCCACTTGCCGTTCTCGTCGAGGCCGGCATACTTGAAGAGCCAGAACTGGCCAATCTTTGAACCGTTGACGAGCTTGGTGGCATAACCCATCGAGCTGGGGAACGAGCCGCCATAGAGGTAAGAGTTGGTGTCGCCGAGGTTGTCTATCTTCGACGTGTTGTGCGACAGGCGCACGGTTGAGGAATAGTTGAAGTCCTTTGTCTTCACTATTTGGCCTGTCAGCTCAAACTCCCAACCCTTGTTGGTGAGCGAGCCCACGTTGCTCATGATGGTGGTATAGACCATTGGCGGCTGCGGTGCCGGCACCTCGAAGAGCATGTCGTCGACGCGGCGGATGTAATAGTCGAACTTACCCGAAATCCTGTTGTTCAGGAAGCTGAAGTCGAGACCGAAGTCCCACTCTTTCTTCTCCTCCCACTTCAGGTTGGGGTTGTTGTTCTTGGCAGAGCCGTAGCCTGGCTGCCACACGCCGTTGGTTGGCCACATGTCGTTGCTCTTGTAGGTGCGCACGGTGTAGCCGGAGCCGAAGTCGTTGTTACCCGTCACGCCATATCCCACGCGCAACTTGAGGTCGTTGACCCAAGGCAGTTGCTTCATGAAGTCTTCCTTTGAGATGCGCCATCCGGCTGAAAGGGCCCAGAAGTTACCCCAGCGGTTGTTGGGGCCGAACTTTGAGCTGCCCTCGCGACGGAACGACGCCGTGGCCATGTAGCGGTCGGCGTAGTCGTAGTTGACACGGGCGAAGAGCGACATGAGCCTCTCGCGCGGGTCCTTGTTCGACGACATGGAGGCCAAGCCGTCGCTGAGGTCGGTTCCCGACGACATGTCCCAAGGGCCTATGCCGTCGACGGTGAAGTTGGCGTTGGTCATGGAGAACTCCTCGCCGCCCGTCTCATAGAAGCTCCAACCTGCCACGGCGTCCACGCGATGCTGGTCGAAGTCGTGGAGATATGAGGCGTAAGCCTCTAAGGTCTTGTTGTCGGTCTTGTTGAACTTGTGGGTGGCCTTGCCGCGCTTGTTCGACTCCACCATGTCCTGGTGGTTCTGGCGGTAGTATTCCGTGAGCTGGTAGTCGCGGTGGTCAATGCCCATGGTTCCCTGCACGGAGAGTCCGTCCCAGATGTTTATCTTGAGCGTCGCGTCGGCCTGCAACCACTTGTCAATGCCCTGGTAGTCTTTCAGCTCGATGTCGGCCACGGGGTTGTGGGTCGTTCCGCCAATGCCCACCGTGGTGTTGTAGCGCTTGGGGTTGGTGGGATCCATCACGGGGATGGTCGGATTGAGCGATATCACATGCTCGAAGCTGCTCGAGCCGTTGCGGCGGTCGCGGTTGGCCTGGCGATACTGCGCCTTGAACGACATCTCCACCTTGCCGTCCATCATCTTGTATTTGGCGTTCATTCGGCCGGAATAGTCGGTCCTGCCGTCGCCTATGACGGTACCCTTCTGGTCGGCGTACATCAACGATGAGTATATCTGCAGGTTCTTCGAGCCGCCTGAGAGCGAGAGCACGTGGCGCTGCGACAGCTGGCGGTCGTCCACGAGCTGGCGATACCAGTCGGTGTCGTAACCATAGTCTGGGCCTATGCCGTAGGCCATGTAGTCTTTCGACGAGAGCAGGTCGAGGCTCTTCCTCACCGTCTCGGTAGACAACTCCGTGGTCCACGTGGCGCGCACCTTGCCTTCCTTGGCCTGCTTCGTGGTCACGAGGATGACGCCCGCCGCGGCGCGCGTGCCGTAGATGGCACCTGCCGACGCGTCTTTCAGCACGTCGATGCTCTGCACGTCTTCCTGGTTTATCATCCTGAGGTCACCACCAGGCACGCCGTCGATGACCACGAGAGGGCCCTTGCCGGCATTCACCGAGGCCACGCCGCGAAGCTGGTAGCCGTTGGAGGAGTTTGGCGACGACGAGCCGGAGATGGTGAGGCCGCTCACCTTGCCTTGCAAGGCGGTGGCTATGGTAGAGCCGCCAAGGCCGTTGACGAGGTCGGAGCCCTTGATGGATGTTATGGAAGAGGTGACACGCTTCTTGTCCAATGTGCCATATCCCACCACCACGACGTCTTTCAGGGTCTGCTGGTCGGTGCTGAGCACTATGTTGAGCACGAGGTTCTTGCCCGGCTTTACCTTTTGCGAGGTGTAACCCACATAGCTCACGGTGAGCTCGCGATCGGGGTCGGCGGTCAGGGTGAACTTACCGTCGATGTCGGTGACGGCACCCGTGGATGTGCCTGGCACGGCCACAGTGGCGCCAATGAGGGGCTCGCCGTTACTGTCTTTCACGCTGCCGGTGATTTTCACAGGCGTGCCGGCCCAAAGGGCGATCGAACTGCCCATCAACACGGAGAGAACCGCAAGACGGGTGGAATGTTGATTTAGATTCATTATATATTAATGGTTTCTTGTTCTGGAATAAGAATATGAATTAAAAGGCTTGCGCGGACTCTACTCTTTCACCGAGATGTTGTCCAAATACCATCTGCAATACTTCTGTCCCGACGGGGCGGCGGTATGGATGGCGATGCGCGTGGTGGCGTCTATGCCATAGAGGCCGAACGAGAGGGTCTTCCACTTGGTCTCCTTCGTGATGTCCACCGTCACGGATTGCTGGTCGGCCGTGTCGGAGAGCGAGCCTGAGCCTGCGATGATCTCCACCACCAGTGGCACGTTGTCGGCACCATTTTTACCGATGTTTGGCGCGGCGTCGAACGTGAGCGTGGCGTTGGCCGACTCGTTATCGGAGATGTCGGTCAATACTGGCAAGATGACGCCCGTGTTGAAACTTTTGTTGGAGTTGAAGCAGAGATAGCCGTTCTGGATGTTTATCTTGTTGTCTCCGTTCGGGTTCACGGCCGTCTTGTACCAGTCAATCAAGCCACAAGCGGCCCATGCGTCGGCAACGGCGGGATTGGTGACCTCCATGCGCGTGTAGCCGTTGTCGGGGTCGCCCACGGGGTCTTTAAGGTTATTGGCGGCGGCGATAGGCTCGGTCCACGAGAAGTCATCTGAATAGAACGTGCGCGGGAGCGCCGCGTCGGGGTCGAAAAGGTTCTGACTGACAAGCACGGTGTCCTTCAGGCCGCCGTCGGCGGTGACGTAAAGGCTTGCCGAACGCTCGACGCCTGAATTGTTTTCTTGGCAAACCACGGCCACGTCTACCAACCCCACTCCCTCAGGCTTGTCGACCGACAGCCACTCGGCGTCGCTGCTGATGCGATAGCCCTTGTTAGCGGCCACTTGGAACGTTGCAGAGGTGCCTTCCTTGAGTTTTCCCGTCTTAACGACAGACAACGACTTTTGGCTCACTCGCAGTCTCGGTGTCGCCTCGTCGGCTTTGTCTTCCATGGCACAGGAGCAGACAAGCGTGATAAGCGCAAGGCACGTGGCCAAGAAATAGGCATAATGTCTCATTTTGTTTTGATTTGGTTTAAATATTAATTATGTGTTTTCGTCATTTTGAAAGTGCGGCGTTTCGTTTTCGTTTTGGCTTAGAGTGTAATCTTTTCGGCAATGCCACACAAACATTCCGATATGTTACAAGTGCAAAGGTATGATAAAAAAATTAACCTGACAACTATTTATTGGTACAATTTTATTACTATTTTACAAACTTCCAACTGTCCAACGCGAAACTCCCTATGATACAAAGCATTAACTGAGAACATAAAATCATGATAACAAGAAACCATTAGTGTTGCGTGGACGCGTTTCCACATATTCGTCATAAATCATATAGGCAATCATTAAATGCTACAAATTTGTTATTTTTTATGTAGCGCGAGCCTTTTTCCTTTCCGCCATGGCAACGCTACATCAAGTGCCAGAATCGCGGAGGCGCATAGCAACAAAAAGCGCCCCGGTCGGGGCGCTTTCATTGAGTTTTTAAGGGGTATTTCGATTCGATGCCTATTTTCCTGGCACTACCACCGTCCAATAGTTCCAGTCGATGGTGGTGGCAACCTCAGAGGCGAGGTAATACCTGTTTGCCCCATAATAAGAGCCGTCGGAATATTTAAGGTCAACCCCCCAAGGGTCGTGACACTCAAGCCATGTCACGCCATTGACCACCCTGTATCCCTTTATTAAGATGAAATGGCCCACGCCGCCAGTGTAGTATCTTCCGGTGTGGTATTCCTTGTCAAGCGCTGTCTGCTCGGATATGTTGCCATTGTTGAGACACACTATGCAGAGGTTTCCTTCTTCCAGCAAGTCGCACGTCGTGGTCACGAAGTCGCCGTATGAAGCCCTACTGAAATCCCAGTAATAGGCATCCACGCCATTGCGTTGAAGGAAATTGTACACGTCGCGTGGATACCACCACGTGGAACCGTCTATCTCGCTATGCACCGCCGTGTTTCGTGCGTCTTCCACAGTGCCGGTGTAGGATGGCTCCCGCCATTTCAGCGCCATGTTGGCGCATGCCGGTCCGCAGTTGACATCCGAGTAGGGACCGGTGTGTTGCTGCTGCATGTAAAAGCCTCCGGGGGCGGTGCCGTTGTTCGACCATGAGGCTGTCAGGAAGTTGCCCATGCCATAGCGCGCGGTATAGTCGTTGTTTGTCACGACGACGCGCCAGCGCGTCTTGACAGAGTAGTCGGCGTTTGACACGGTATATAGCACCACGTCGCTGAAGTCGAGCGCGCCTGTCCCACTCTTCTGCACCACGCGGTTGATGGAGGCCTGCGCGCCATCCGATACCGTGAACTCCGGCACGAGGTCTTTGCCGCTGGCCACGCTCGTGGGCAGTGTCACCGTGACGGTGTGCGTGGCCTCGTCGATTGTCGTCTTGGCGTTGTCGTATCCTTTTATGCGATAGCTCGTGAAGTTGGTCTCCTGAAGCAGCGCGTCATCATCGTTGGAGCAGGCGGTCAGGCAGGCTGCCATGAGCGCGATCCACAAACCGCGAAGCGCGCTCTTTCGTAATGTCTTGGTCATGGCATTCATTCTTTAGTGTAACCTTCGTTCTGGGCCATGTTGGGGTTGAACGTGAACTCGTCTCTTGAGATCGGGAGCACACACTTGTCGTAGTCCCAGTTTATCTCTTGCGGAGCGTTCTGCAAGTGCTTGCCGCCCTTGCGCACTATGGTCTTGCCATTGCGCAGCATGTCGAAATAGCGATGACCCTCGCCCACGAGCTCTTTCTCCCTCTCCAGGAGCACACGGTCGAGCGTGAAGTCGGCATCGGCCACTTCCGCGCTCGGGTTGGCACGCTTCACTATGTCGTTGAGGTAGGCCAAAGCGTAAGTACGCAACTCGCCACCAGCCTTCAGTCCGGCCTCTGCCGCTATGAGATAGACCTCGGAGAGTCGGATGACGGTGTAGTTGTTGTCGAACGAAGGCACATTGTAGCCTTTCTCGCCAGGATATTTCAGCAGCAGGTTGTAGTAGAGCCCGTCGCCACTGTCCTGGTATGTCGCCACGAGCTGGCCGCGCACGTCGTTGGGGTCGTTTTTCATCATCTGAGCGAAGTCGTCGGTCAGAATCACGGCCGCATAGCCCCACCAGTGCAACAGATAGGAAAGACCGTCGCGCCCGGGGTTGGCGGTGGTGGTGTTGGAAATCTGGAACAGGGCCTCGGATCCAAACTTGTTGCTGAAAGCGAACATGTCCACATAGTGGTCATGGTCGGCAAGCTGGTAGAGGCCAGTGGCCTTGAGGTCGGCTATCAGCTTGTCGGCAGTGCCGAAAGCCTCCTTGTTCTTGCCGCAATAGAGATATGCGCGTGCCAGGAGGGCGCGCGCCGCGTATGCGTTGATGTGGCCGTCGTTGCGCGAGGTGGAGAGCAACGGTATGGCCGTCTCAAGCTTGTCTATGATATAGTCATAGCATTCGGCCACGCTGTTCCTGTCAACGGTCTCTCCATAGTTGATGGCATGGTCGAGCAACGGCACGCCCGGCGACGCTCCGTTGTCCTTGGCGTATGGATATCCATAGACCCTCGTCAGGTCGAAATAGCAAAGGGCTATGCAGGCCAGTGCCTCGCCCTTGTACTCGTTGAGCTGCTCCTCGCCGCCGCTCACCTTGCCGTCGTCAATGGCCTTGAGGATGTTGAAGGCGTTGCGGATGATGTAGTAAGGCCGTCCCCAAAGTCCTCCACTGTTTGGCACGGAGGCTGAGTGGTCGAAGAAATAGAACGGATAGGCCGTGCGTCCGCTCGACCAATAGGTGGGCTGCATGTCGTCGCCCTTCACGTCGCCATAGAGGAACATGGACGCGTCATAATAATATGTGGAAGCCATCAAGGCGTAGAGGCCGTTGACGGCGTTTTTCACGTCGTCCAAAGTCGTGACAGCCTCCTTTGTGGTGGTCTGGTCGGATGGAGACATGTTGAGGAAGTCTCCGGTGCAAGATGACAATCCGAGCGTCATCAGCATCAATGCGAATATATATTTTTTCATTGTCGCTTTCGTGTTTTTTAAATACCAATTTCCAAGCCGAACGAGAATGTCTTAAGAGGCGGTATGTCAAAGCCCACCGTGCCAGTTAGCTCCGGGTCGTACTGGTCATACTTGGCCCACGTGAGCAGGTTGGTGCCTGAGAAGAAGACGCGGGCACGGCTGAATCCCAGCCTCTTGACCCAACTCTCGGGAGCGTTGACACCCAGCACGAGGCTCTTCAGGCGCAAGTGGTTGGTGCTGTGCACGCCGCGCGAGGAGTGCCACCATCCGCCGTAGCTCTGTCCGGCCACATAGCGCGGCACGTCGGTGACATCGCCCGGCTTCTGCCAACGGCGGCGCAGCTCCGTGCTCTTTGGGGCCGTGGACGAATAGCCATCATCCTGCAAGGACCACATGCCCGAATCGTAGGAATGGCCTCCAAGCGAATAGGTAAGGTTGAAGCTGAGGTCGATGAAACGGTAGCGGAACGTGTTGCCCAAGCTGCCGCTCACGGTGGGATATATGTTGCACAGCGGCACGGAAACGGCGGCGTTGGGGTCGTTGACTATCTCACGTGAGCGCACGCCGTCCACCTCCTTGTTGCTGTAGTATTGGGGCAGCCCGTTGTCGGGGTTCACGCCGGCATACTCCCTCAGGCAGATAGTGCCAAGAGAATAGCCCTCCTTCACGATGTAATAGCTGTCCGAGTAATATTGCGACACGTCAGCGAGTTTCAGCACCTTGTTCTTGTTGTGCGACATCATGAACGACGACGACCACGTGAAGTTCTTGGTGTCGATATTGGTGGAGCGCATCTCCAGCTCAAATCCCGTGTTGCGCATCTTGCCGATATTGTCCATGATAGAGCCGAAGCCCGTGATGGGGTCTACCATCTTGCTCATCAATAGGTCTTTCGTGGTGCGTGTGTACCAATCGAAAGTGATGTTGAGACGGCTGAACAGCATGAGGTCCAAGCCCACGTTGAACGCGTAGTTTTTCTCCCAGCTCAGCTTGTCGTTGCTCAGCGAGCTCTCCACCATGGCCGGCATGTCGTTGTAGGAATACGTCACGTCGTAAAGGCCATAATAAGAATACAGCGACGAGGGCACGTTGCCGTTGACACCATAGCTGACGCGGAGTTTGCCGTCGGTGAGCCACGACTCGCAAGGCTTCAAGACGCTCTCCTGAGAGAAACGCCATGAGCCGGAGAGGGCCCAGAAGTTGGCCCAGCGGTTGCTCGGGTGCAGACGCGACGACCCGTCGCGACGGAAACTGGCTGAGGCGTAGTAGCGATTTTGGTAGTCGTAGTTGGCACGCATGACATACGACAACATGGCATCGCCAGAAGTGTAGTTGCCAATTGAGACAGGCGTACTGGCCACATTGAGCACGTTTTTCTTGCTCGTGGCATAGTTTTTGGCCTCAGCGTCGGTGTAGTCCTTGTCCCACTTGTGTATCTCGTAGGCCGCCAGCACGTCGATGGAGTGGCCTGCTATCTTCGTGGCATAGTTGATGCGCGTATTGCTGTTGTAGGTGAGGTTCTCTATATGGTATATGTCGCCCTGGCCGTTAGGGCTCTTTCCGTCGGAGCTCTCCGGAGAGAAATAGCGGAATTCGCTGTTGTAAATGTAGTCCACGTTGAACACGGTGGACAGGCGCAGCCCCTTGACGAGCGTGTAGCCAGCCTCGGCCGAGGCGAACGTGCGCGCCACATGGCTCTTGTGGGTATTGATCTCGTTTTCCTGCACGAGGTTCATGTTGTCGAGCTCCTTGATGTTAGTGTTGTAGGAGCCATCATCGTTGTAGATGGGTATGGATGGCGTGAGCACACTCTTCAAGGCATACATGGGGTTGCTGTAATATGTGCCGCCTGGCAGCGGCTTCTCCCTCGTGAGCGAGAACAGTCCGCTCATGGACAGGTCGAGCCTCTTGTATTTGTTGCTCACGTTGACGTGTCCGCTATATCTCTCAAATCCGGAGTTGCGCGCCACGTTTTGCTGGTTGGTATAGTTGAGCGAACCGGCAAACTTTGTGCTTTCCGTACCTCCCATGGCCGAGAAGTCGTAGTTTTGCTGCAACGCTTTCCTGAACAGCGCCTTCTGCCAGTCGGCGTATCCATTGGATGGCTTTGGCGCATACCTGTCTATGACCTGCTCGGCGTGTTCCTCGGCCCACTCCACAGTCTCTCCAGCGTCGATGTTGGCGTTGGTCAAGCCTTCGAGAATAAGCTGT
The DNA here is from genome assembly GCA_022769825.1 of Prevotella sp. Lineage (GTDB taxonomy): Bacteria > Bacteroidota > Bacteroidia > Bacteroidales > Bacteroidaceae > Prevotella. The sequence continues at coordinate 26,767 of JALEJI010000026.1, forward strand.
CGACGCTCGTCGCCACCCATCGTTGGGCGGAAGTCGTAGGCAAGGTCTGATATTCCGAAGCTCGCCTTCAGGGTGTACGAAGTCTTTCCCTGCGCGCCTTTCTTGGTAGTGATCAGCACCACGCCATTGGCGCCCCTCGCACCATAAAGCGAGGCCGAGGCGGCATCCTTCAATATCGTGACATTCTCTATGTCGGCAGGGTTGAGCGTGCTCAATATGCCAAGCCCGCTGGTGTTCATGCCATTGGCCGACAAGTCGCCCGACATCACCGGCACGCCGTCGAGCACAAACAGAGGCTCATTGGAAGCCGAGAGAGAGCCTATGCCTCGTATCCTTATCGAGGAGCTGGCACCTGGAGTGCCGCTGTTTGTGGTGATTGACATGCCCGACAGGTTGCCCTCCATCATCTGCGACAGGGAAATGACCGGCAGGTCTTTCTGCTTGTCAACGCTCATCACCGAAGCGGATCCCGTGTAGGCTCCCTTGCGTATATTGCCATAGCCTGTGACCACAACTTCGCTGAGCTCGGACACGTCTTCGGAGAGCTGTATCGTTGGAATGTTTGCCACACCTCGCACGCTGACCCTCTTGCTGACGGTCCGCATGCCAACGAGGCTCACCTCAAGGTCGTATGTGCCATCCTTTGGTACCGGAAGACTGAAACGTCCATTGACATCGGTGAGACATCCACCCTTCATAGACTTAACGTAGATACTCACCCCTGGCAATGGCTCGCCTTTCGTGTCAGTGACCAAGCCCGTCACTCTCGAACCGTTTTGCCGCACCTCTCGCACAGCCATACTCTTGATTGCATCATTCCCTGCCAACATCCCCACTGGAGCGGCAGCCAAGGAAGCGATGACACAAATCATCATCTTGTGATTCATAGGCAATATTCTCTATTTATTAACAATTCGACGGTAAAGTTAATACATTTTCTCGAAATGCAAACAATTTTATACTAAACAATGACTTTTTCTTTATTTTTCTTGCTTTTTGTCAAACGAATGATGCCGTTTTGAGGATTTTGCATTCGATTTGACATTTTGGCATTAAACCCAAATGGGGCATTAGAAAAAGCAATCAGGCCCACACGATAAACATTTGTTAATTAATGCAAAGACACATATTTTCATAGTTAATCGAAAATAACGAAATGTGAACTTTTATAATTGCTAAAAAAACTTAGGGTCGTATTTTTCATGTTTTCAAGATAACTCACTACCTTTGTGTCAACGAAACAAATCGACAAATGCAGAAAAAGAGAAGTTTCACAAAGAAGATATTGTGGCTCGCGGTCATTATCGCCGTGCTTGCCACGGGCGCGGCAATGCTCGACGGAAAGCTGTTAGGTCACGACTTGCGCGCCACGCAGGACCAAGCCGCCACGACACGGCAACGCGGCGACACGCTGAGCCTGCGGCCCGACGGCGGCATCGTGGTCAACACCAAGCCGCTGGCCAAGGACGTGTCGGGATATGGCGGCCCCGTGCCCTTGCGCATACACATCAGCAATAGCGGCATCGTGACAAAGATAGAAGCGTTGCCTAACTCGGAGACGCCCGACTTCTTCGACAGCGCGAAGGAGCTCTTCGCGCGCTGGCAGGGCAAGACCGTGGACCAGGCCTTGGCCATGAAGGTAGACGGCGTGTCGGGAGCCACGTTCTCGTCGAAGGCCATCATCGAGAACATGCGGCGCGGCCTGGCCTATGCCAAGCACGACGCCGAGGCCGCGCAAGCCTCTTCAGCCGGCGCGGGATGGACGGTCGGCGGCGTGGCCGCGCTCATAGTGGCATTGCTCGGCGCCGTGGTGCCGCTTTACTCGCACAGCCGCCGATGGCACTATGCGCAGCTCGCGCTCAACATCGTGGTGCTTGGCCTGTGGACGGGCACGTTCGTGTCTTACGCGCTTTTCATGCGCCTGTTTGCCGGCGGTGTCAGCATGGCCACCCTCGGCTCGCTGGCCGCGCCGCTCGTCATGGTGATAGTGGCGTTGGCCTATCCGCTCGCCGGCAAGCAGGGCCACTACTGCGCCCACATGTGCCCGTTCGGCTCGGCCCAGGAGCTGGCCGGAAAACTCACGAGGCGCAAGCCGCGAATGTCGCCACGCCTCAGCAAGGCGCTCACCACCTTCCGCCGCGTGCTGTGGGGCGTGCTCATGGCGCTCATGCTCACGGGCACGTGGACGGCATGGATGGACTATGAGCTGTTCACGGCCTTTCTCTACACGTCTGCCCCGATAGCGGTGACGGTCATTGCCGCCCTGTTCCTCGTCTTGTCGGTGTGGGTGCCTCGGCCTTATTGCAGGTTCGTGTGCCCCACTGGAACGCTGATCAGGAGTTAGACGTCTTTTTTAGTTATATAAATTTGCGCCCTTGGGCGGCAACATTCGCCCACGCGGAAATGTAAAATATTATTGCCGAAATTTAACACTTGGGAACAGGTGCATTTAGAGCGGAAAAAGGGTAGCCTTCCGCTCTTTGACAATACCGTCGGCGGCTTTTCTGCCCATGACGGTCGCCGTTACGGTGCAATCGCGTCGCCGTTACAGTGCAATCGCAACGCCGTTACAGTGCAATCGCACCGCCGTTACAGTGCAATCGCACCGCGATTACACCGTAACGGCGACGCCTTTTTAGCAAATTTGGAACGCCAAAACGTCGCTAAAAACATAACCGCTTAATAATCAACGCTTTATCAAAACAGTCCATAATCGCGTCATTTACGACCAAGAGACAGCTTGGTTGAAAAAAATCGATTCTCCGACGACCATTTGTAAATTATTATTATCCAATTTAACTGGTGTTAAATCCAATCCGCTATCACTCCACGGCATATTTCTTGCCGCCAATGATATACACGCCCTTGGCCAGTCCATTCAAGGCCGCTGAACGCACGACCTGCCTTCTGACCAGAACTCCCGAAACGGTGAACACGTCCACGCGACTGTCGGCGGCTGATGGCTTCACCGGCATGATGCCCGTGGACTGGACGCGACGATAAAGCGATACGGTTTGCAGAGGGCTCTTGTAGCATGCGAACCTTGGACTTGACTTGTTGTATCTTACCTCACGGTCCGTGAATTTGCAGTTCTTGATGGTTGCCACACCATCGCTGCTGACGGTCACCGTCCATTGTGCGTTAGCATTTGTTGCCGACGTGCTGCTTTGCAACTTATTGTCATTCACAGTCAGCGCGAGATAATCCTTGTCCACATTGTCGTAGAAGGTATAGGCGCCCGCGGTGCCTCCAAGCAGCAGTTGCCGTGGCTTGCCCGACACGTCAACGGTTGTGGTAATCGTCGCGTTGCTTATCGTGACGGCGGCATTACCTCGCACGTCATTATTCTTCTCCGCAAGAGCCTGCTTCTCGCCCTCGCAAACTATGAGATAGTAGCTTCCGGGCACAACGTCGGCAGTGGAAGTGACCTTGGAGAACACATAACCATCGGTCGGCGTCGGGTCGGTGCCTGGGTCAGGGTCGGTGCCTGGGTCGGGATCTGGGCCTGGGTCGGGTGTCGGTTCGGGATTTGGATTAGTACCGTCGTAGTTGTCATAGCTGAACGCCACGCTCTGCCTGTCGCCCCACACATACTGCTCCAAGCCCGGATAGTCAACATAAGGGTTGCGGTTTTGCTGGCATACGTAGACGGCGTTGTTACGGTCTATCTCCTTCTGGCTCACCGGGTCTTCCTTTGCCCAACGAAGCAGCATGTTGATATACCATTTCTTGTAGGCAGGGTAAGGGGTGCCGTCGAGCACGGTATAGGCCGTGCCGTTTAATGCCCAGCTGGCTATCCTGTTCTCGTAGCAGGTGGCCATGTAGAAATAAATGCGCGCGAAGTCGCCCTTGTATTCATCGTTTGGCTCAAACACGGTGCCAGAGTATCCTTCCACCGACGATGGGCCAACCTTGCTGAAGCCATTGTTCGACGAGTACGTGGGTTTGTTTGTCTCACCGAAAGGGAAACTGCTTCGGCGGTTGTTGACATAGCCGTCGGTCGGCACCACGTGTACGATGTCGGCCTTCATCGGCGAGGCTTCGTTGAACCAGCTCTGGGGCAGGGAGTGCTCACGGTTATACATGTCGCCCTCTTTCTTGTAGCCGCCGTTGTTGTCAGTGAAAGAGTAGTTGGTGGTGTTGGAATACATGTCCCACACCTTGCCGTCGGCCCGCTTGTCAGTCTTCTTATAGCAGTCGTAGAGACCTTTATACCCTATGTCCTTATGCGTGCTGATAATCTGGAACAGGGCCGTCTTCAGGCTCTTGCCTTTCTGTCCATTGGCGTTCCTGTAATAAGTGCCGCTGCCGTTTGGTCCTTGGGCGAAAAGCTGCACCACCAGGACGAGGAGCGACAACAATGAGAATTGTCGTTTAAGTTTAAGCATATTGCTGTTGCGATAAATAGAAAAAAAAATCATGCAAGAAGACTCGGCAACGCCATGGAGATGTCACGATAAGTCTGCTCGAAGTCGCCCGTGTACCAAGGGTCGGCCACGTCGCGCTCCTCCCCCACGATCGACATCAAGAGCCGCACCTTGTGGGCACTATCGTCGATGCCTATCATGTGAAGCCAGCGCAGGTTGTTGCGATCCATCACGAATATGCTGTCGAAGTGGTCATAATCGGCCTGGGTGATTTGCCGAGCGCGCCTGTGCTCGAACGGCACGCCATGCGCGCGCAAGCACCGCCGGGCGGGTGGGTACATGTCGTTGCCAATCTCCTCGGTCGACGTAGCAACACTGTCTATCTCAAACTCGGCCTCGCGGCCCGCCTCGCTCACGAGCCTCTTCATCATGAACTCGGCCATCGGACTGCGGCAGATGTTGCCGTGGCAAACAAAAAGTATCTTATGCTTCATCGTTAATGTTTCTGTTATCTTTGATGTCTCATGCCAGAAGCGAAGCATATTGCCAATGGCATATATGGCCCAACTCCAGTCATGTCTTTATTATTATTGGCAAAATAAAACTTTATATTTGTAACAGCCAAATGTTTAGTGAAGAAAATGCGAAATGCGAGAGCATAAAGATTCAAATACTGTTTCAAATTGAGATCTTCCGGGATTTGAAATGACAGAAACGCTTTGCTGGAGCCGCCCCTGCAAGGCAAACGATGCACAACCGTTTTATCGGATAACTTTTCATTAAAAGATTTGGCAGCTACAAATAAACGAATTATATTTGCAAAAAATATTAGAGGAAGGAACAAGATGGATACCATAAACATTCAAATCCAGGTGCCCAACACGGGCCAATATACCCTTGACGAGTTTGTGGCCAAGGTGAAAGACTATGCCAACAACCTGGTAAATACCATTTCGAAGCCTGTCACGACATATCAAGAAGCAAGCATGAGCCAAGAAGAGCAAGAAGCTTATGTCGCGGAAAGCCTTAACAGGGCTCTTGACCAAATGGAAGCGCACAAGAAAAACGGAACCAAGCCTATGAGTTTTGATGAGTTCATGGCAAAACTTGAGGAAAAAGCGGAGGCGCAAGGGTTATCACTTATAACCTTTACCAAGAGGGAGACTCCATCATTATTGACTTACTGACTATTTATGACAAAGGCGAAATCTCCAACATCACTGACGACTTTATCAAGTATTTGCTTGATAAACGAATTAACCTGTAACAAATCTACGCGTCGAAATAGTAGCCGAATCCCAAACGCGTGACAAGGTTGTCGGCATAAGGGCCAAGCTTCTTGCGCAAGCGAGTGATGTTGACATCCACGGTGCGGTCGGAGACGATAACGTCCATTGGCCATATCTTCCTAATGAGGTCATGGCGCGAGAACACCCTGCCCTTGTGCTCAAGCAGCGTGCAGATTATTCCGAACTCGGTCTTGGTTAGCTCCACCTCCTCGCCGTCCACGCTCACTATCTTGCGATCGAGGTCTACCACGAGGCCCTTGAACTCCAGCGAATGTCGCCCCTCCTGCCCGGCATCGGCTTTGCCCGCACCTGTGCGACGCAACACGGCACGCACGCGGAGGAGAACCTCACGAATGGAGAACGGCTTGGATATATAGTCGTCGGCACCGAGGTTGAATCCCGTCACCTTGTCGCTCTCCGCACCCTTGGCCGTCAGGAAGATGATGGGCACGCGCCGCGTCAGCTCATTGTCGCGCATGCGGCGAGCTACGGCGAAACCGCTCATGCCACCCATCATCACGTCGAGCAACACGAGCTGATAGCTGGCCACGTCTTTCTGCAAGGCTTCCTCGCCAGAGTTTGCCGTGTCCACCTCATAGCCTTCAGCCTCAAGGTTAAACTTCAATATCTCGCAAAGGTCTTCCTCGTCGTCGACAACAAGGATGCGTGTCAATTCTTCCTTATCCATGTTCTTTTGCAAATGTTTTCCGTATGAATGTCAATACTTGTATCTCAATGATGTTGCAAAATAACAAAATCGACTTTACATACGCGTTTCAGCGATATTACAATAAGGTTACATCTTCATCCCGTGGCGTTTCTGTCACCGTCACGCCTCTGTTTTCCTTAGCCATTCCGCCAACAATCTCTTGTATTTATCGGTTTGGTCTATGAAGGTCATGTGGCGCGCGCCGTCCATCAACTCCCACTCCGAGCCGGCAATGCCGTCGTACATGGTCTTGGCTATCAGCGGCGTACACTCGTCGTTGGTTCCGCTTATTATTAATGTAGGCACGTGTATGGCGTTGAGCCTGCCGGTATAGTCGAAATCGCGGAGCGTGCCTGTTGGCGTGTACTCGTTGGGGCCCCATGCCTCTACATACGATTCCGTGCCAAACCGCTTTTTCCTGCGCAGGCACTCTGGGCTGTCCTCCGTTATCTCGCAAGCGTGAAGCGTGGTATAGTGGTCGTTGGCTTTCAGGTAGTCAGGCTCGTCGAAACGTCCCGATTCTGTCGCCTTGGCTATAGCCTCCCGCTCTTCCGGCGACATGAACGAGATGAGGCGGTGTTGCTCGTGGCTCCACAACGCGCTGGAGGACAGCGTGCTGGAGAGTATGGCCGACACTATTCCCTTCGGCTTGCGGTCCACGAGATAGGCAATGATGAGCATGCCGCCCCACGACTGCCCAAGCAGGTGTACGCGGTCGAGCCTCAGCCACGCCCGCAGCGCCTCAAGCTCCTCAATCCACGTCTCGAGCGTCCACAGCTCGGGGTGACCTTCCACAAAGCTCTCGCCGCAACCAAGCTGGTCGTAGAAGATGACCTGCCGGTGGGTTGACTCGGCAAGGCTGTCGAGCACCTCAAAATAGTTATGGGTTGACCCCGGCCCTCCGTGCAAGAGCAGCAATGGTGCGTTTGCCGTAGCCTCGCCCACTACACGATAATAAGTCTCAAAGCCCTTGAAGGGCATCTTGCCTGTCTGAATCTTCATGTCGTAATGGTTATGTGTCGGCAAAGTTAGCTAAATAATCAACAACACGAGATAAAACGCAAGAAAAAAGTGGGAGCCGCCCTTTTGGCCCTCTCCCACTGTCCATCTAATACCTATTGAAGTTGTTCTATTATCAGTTTTCCATGAATTTCTTGGCCGAGCGCAACTGGTGGCGCATGACGCTCAGCAGCTGCTGCGTCTCCTGCAAGATGTTGAGGTAGACCATGTCCACCTGCAAGTTCTTGTTATCGGCGGCCGTCTGTATGCGGTTGAGATGCACCTTGCGTATCACGGAGAGTTGATCCTTGCAGGCGTCGGCCTCGGCGAGGATGCTGCGATACTGGTCATAGCGGTTGGTCTCTATCTCGTCGCACGTCATCTTCATCAAGTCGTTGACCGTGTTTCTCACCGGCTCATATTCCTTTACATACTCCTCTGGCACGGGGTTGAAGTTGTTTTCCACGTGCTCCTTCACCGGCGCGAGCATGCGTCGAAGGGTATAGATGAATTGCTGGTCGCTGTTCACGCCAATGTGGAACCACGTGTTCTTCTCGGCGGCTATCTCTATCGGCGAGCGCTTCAGGCCCAAGAGTTCCTGCCTCCTAAGCTTCTTCAGCAAGTCGAGGCGCTTGCGCAGGCCCGACTCCGTCTTGCGCAGTCCGCTCACCTTCTGCGAGTTGAAGCCGTCAAGCAGGTTGTTGTATTGCTCCAGCACGTACCTGCAGGTCTTGGTCTGCGTGTCGCGCACGTGCTTGCAGAGCATCTCCCAGACAATCTCCTTGTCGTGGGTGCGCATCATCAGTCGGAAGCTGTCGTCCTCGCCCTTTGTCTGCTCGCGCTTCTTGTTATACTGGCGGTTGCTTCTCCAGAGCATGAACACCACGAGGGCGATGAAGAGGAACTGCACCAGGAATCCGCCAAACCACATGCAGAGGGCCACGAGGGCACAGGTGAGGAACGCCACGCCAGCGGTGATGAACCATCCGCCAATGACGCTCATCACGCCCGTCACGCGGAACACGGCGCTCTCACGGCTCCATGCACGGTCGGCAAGGCTCGAACCCATGGCCACCATGAAGGTGACGTAGGTCGTAGACAATGGCAACTTGTGGTTGGTGCCGAAGGTGATAAGCATGGAGGCTATGACCAGGTTGACGGCGGCTCGCACGATGTCGAAAGCCGCGCCTTCGCCCTTCTCGTCGTCGTCGACAGGCTTGGCTGACGTGTCGAAGCGTGAGTTGATCCATTGGCGAAGCGACACTGGGGCGAAGCGGGCCACGCCTTCAACCATCGACTGCACGAAACGCACGATGGCACGGGCGGCACGGCTTGAGCCGAACATCTCGTCGCCCTCGTCCTGACGCGATAGGTCCACGGAGGTCTTTATCACGTTGCGCGCCTTCTTCGATGTGGCCATGGCCACGATCATTATCACGCCGGCGGCGAAAAGATAGTAAGGCGGTGTCTTGGCGCTCTCCATTAGCGAGCTCATCATGAAGCTGTCGGCACTCGCACCGGCGCCGTTGGTGGTGAAATCGGTGTAGGAGTCAAGGCCAGCGAGAGGCACGCCGATGAAGTTGACGAGGTCATTGCCGGCGAAAGCCATTGCCAGGGCGAAGGTGCCCAAGAGCACGGTAATCTTGAAGATGTTGACCTTGCAAAGGTGCAAGATTTCCGTCACGATAGCCGCGCCGATGAAGGTATAGAGCAGCAGCATGTTGGTGTTGTCGCTGATATACTCGCTCACGTTCTTTGGTATGTAAGGGCTCTTGCCCACGCCCTTTAGGAAGATGAAGTAGGCCAAGGCCGTGAAAGCCACGCCACCGAAGATGGCTATGGAATAGCGGCTGTGCCTTGAGAAGTTGAACGTGAACACCACGCGGCTTATCCACATCACCACCATGCCCACTACGAAAGAGATGGCCACGGAGACGAAGATGGCGATGATGACCTTCAACGCCTGGTCGGAGTTGAGCAGCGTGGCATAATCGAGACTGTCGTCGGCCACGACCTTCAGGAAGGCGAGCATCGCCGTGCCGCCAAGAAGCTCGAAGACAAGCGAGACGGTGGTCGAGGTAGGCATGCCGAGGGTGTTGAACACGTCGAGCACTATGACGTCGGTCACCATGACGGCAAGGAAAATGGTTATCACCTCATGAAACGAGTAATGGCTCGGCACCATGATGCCATGCCTGGCCACGTCCATCATGCCGGTCGACATGACAGCGCCTATGGCCACGCCAAGCGACGCTATGATGAGGATGGTGCGAAACGTGGCGACACGTGCGCCGACTGCCGACTGCAAGAAGTTTACGGCATCATTGCTCACCCCCACGAAGAGGTCGAAAACCGCGAGGCAGAGGAGAAAGATGACAATGCATAAATAAATTGTCTCCATAAAAAACTGTAAATGTGATTAATAATTCTGCGTGCAAAATTACTTCCCGCATGTTACAGCCGCCTTACATCGATGTTACATAAACGTTACATTTTACAATCATGCATTGCCCACACACCCTAAACAAGTCTTTTACCGTTCATCATTATAACCCCAAGCTCTTCCTTATTTGCCTCAGCGTATTCTCTCCCACTGTATAGGCATAGCAGGCGCAAGGTATGAAAAGAAGCTTGCCGAAATCCATGTTTTTTATTCCTTCCTGGCTAATAGAGGTCACCAAGGCATGCGCCATATTGTTTTTCTCCATGTAATATTGCAGGGATGAAAGCTCGGCTGGCTTTTCGAAGAAACGATCCGACCATTTTATCTCCACAGCCCAATAAGGTTTCTGTAAGGCTTCATTGATTCCCACCAAATCGACCTCTCCCTGCTTGTGTCCTGTTTTCCAATTAGCATAGGCAATATGCTCATTTCGCGGAATCCACTGCGAATAGATAGCGGTCTCTATCATGTCACCGATATTGCGATCTATCATCTTGATAGGTTCGAAGAGGGCACATCTCAACGAAGGATTGGTAAGATACATCTTAAAAGTCGTCTGACGCTGAAATCGCTTGGCCGTGTCGTCGGTTCGAGTAATGACCTTGACAAGGAACGCAGACTCAAGATATTGAACGTATTTGCGGATGGTCTCCTTCTTCACGCCCGACTCTTTCGACAATCCCTCATACGAAAATTCCATGCCGCTATGATAAGCTATCATCGTGAAAAGGGAATTCAACTCCTGAACATCGGAAATGCCATAAAGGCTCGGCAAATCTCTCAGCAACACCTTATCCACAATGTCATGGCGCACAAACTGGCCAGGATCCTCCTGTATGCGAGAGGAGAAAGCCACCTCCGGGTAACCACCATAATTGATGTAATCGATAAAGAGTTCATTCAGCCTGTCAATGTCTATCGTGCTATATACATCGCTCTCTATCCCCTCCCACTCCACATGGGATTTCCGCATCAAGAGGTCGTATTTTTTCAGATGAATGTATTCAAAGAAAAGCAATGGCGGAAGATTAAAATCCGTGAATCGTCCCGCACCACTCTCATTACTGCTCTTTCTGAGTGCCGCAGCGGCAGAACCCGACGCGACAAACTTAACATCGTGATAGGTATCCACTAATGACTTGAGCCCTAATTCCCAGTCCTTCAGATATTGTATCTCATCGAAGAACACATAAAACCGCTCCTTGCCGTCTTCCTTGCCAAGCGATTGTTTGGCCAAGTTGAACAGTTGTTCCAAGAGAATGCCATTATAAATCGGTGTCTCCACAGACACATAGATGATGTTCTGTGGAGGCACACCCTCGTCTACCAATCGCTGGATGCAATGATAAAGCATCACCGTCTTACCCACTCTTCGAGGACCCATCAAGATGAGCGCACGCTGAATGCTGACGTCCTTCACCAAGGGATAAAACATGTCGAGATAAAGACGGGGACTCATCGCTTGATAATAAGAAGGCGTCTTTCCCTCTGTCCACCAAGGATTGTCCACTTTCAATCTGCCCAATATTTGTTTTTCTAATAATGCCGTGTATTCCATTTACTATATAATAGTGTGTTTTTAGATTGCAAATATAAGGTTATTTTCTTTAGTCTGCAAGCATCGTGCAGATTAAGCTTATATTTTTATGCTTAATTTGCACTTATTGGAAAATCAGGCACACCAGTAATGATGTTTTTGCCCTTAGAAGCAAGGTTTTCACTGTCAAGCGAAATAAGTATGCACGCATAGCAGCCTGATTGTCAACGGCAATTAACGCAGTTGCAAACTAAGCGTGTTTTAACGAGCTTAATCCGCAAGCATTGGCACAGCCATGTGTTTTTTCCCCCGCGATACGGCACCATTCAAGAAGCAGACTCCATCAGTCTTTGAGCGAGAACTCGAAGCACAGTCCGCCTCCAGGGTTGTTTTTCACGCTGATGGTTCCGCCATGCACGCGCACGGCGTTTTTCACGATGGCGAGTCCGAGGCCCGTGCCGCCCATCTTGCGGCTCCGGCCCTTGTCCACGCGATAGAAACGTTCAAAGAGGCGCGCGAGGTGCTCGTAGGCCACGCCCACGCCGTCGTCGCTGAACGTGAAGCGCCAGCAGCCTTGGCCGCGACTTGCCTTGAGGCTGATGTGGGTATTGTCTCCGGCATAGGCAATGGCATTGTCGGTGAGATTGCGGAAGACGCTGTAAATCAGGCTTCCGTTGCCATGGATAATCATCTCGTCGGGCATGTCGCACGTCATGGTCATGCCCTTCTGCTCAAGGGCGAACTTGCTCTCCAGCTCCACGGTGCGTATTATCTCCGCCACGTCGGTCTTGTCGAAGATCATCATCTCGGCGCCATCGTCGAGACGGTTGAGCGTGGACATGTCGTTGAGCAACGCCGCCAGGCGCTGGCCTTGGGCATGGCATCGCTCCAGGAAGTTGTCGCGCGTGGCGGGAGCCATGTCGGGATGTTCGAGAATGGTCTCCAGATAGCCTTGTATGCTCGCCACCGGGGTCTTCAGCTCATGGGCCACGTTCTGCGTGAGCTGCCGCTTGAGCACGCTCTGCTCTTGCTGCGTCTTTTTCAAGCGTAGATAGAGCTTCACTATGCGCTCGGCGGTGTCGCCAAGCTCATCGTTGGAGAATCCGCCGAGCACCTCGTTCCAGTCCTTGTCGAACGACACGCCGCGCGAACTGGCACGCGTGGCAAACTCGTTGAGCTTGGTTATGTTGCCGCCAATGCGGTTGGTGAAGCGGTAGAGCACCATGGTGAGCAAGATGACCACGACCATGGAGAACCAGATGTAATGGAAGTCGGCACGCAGGGCCTTGGCCAAGTCGACGTCGTAAGGAAGGGCCGAACGAACCACGTAGCCATCCACGCGATAATACGTGGCGCAATAGAAATAGTCGCACCCAAGGGTATTGCTGTTGCGGTCTAACGATGTGCCGAACCCCGACTTCAAGGCCTGCTCCACCTCTGGCCTCTTGGCGTGGTTGGCCATGGTGCGGAAATCGGTGCTGGAATCGTAAATCACCTTGCCCGACGTGGCTATTATCGTGACCCTGAGGTTGCGGAAGGAGCCCTTGCGCAAATAGAGGCGCAAGAAGGAGCCCATGTCGCTGTCGTGGTTGAACATTATGGCGTCGTGGATTTGGTCGTTGCAGTCTTGAAGGCGGAGCGTCAGCGTCTCCACCTTATATTGTCGTTCGCGGTATTGCTGGAACACAATGAAAGCTATGGCGAACAAGAGGAAGAGCGACAGCACGCTCACGTATATCTTCTTGCCGATGGTGAATCGTCGTGTCATGGTCATGGGTATTTTTCCGCAAAGTTATGAATTTTTCCCATGCGAAGGCTTGCCGTGGCCAACAATTCACGACATTGTAACATGCCAAGCCATATAATCTGCCACATTAATAATATTGAAAGCGGACGCGACATGATGAAAAAAGTGGGGCCGCAGGTGTCGCCACGTGAAATGTTTTTCTTAATTTTGCACCCGCAAAAAACTGATTTCACACGATGGAATACATGTCACAAGAATGCTACGACAAGCTCGTGGCTGAACTGCAACACCTCATAAAAGTGGAGCTGCCCAAGGCGCAAGACGAGCTCTCGGAGGCTCGCGACAAGGGCGACCTGAGCGAGAATTTCGAGTATCACGCCGCGCGAAGGACGCACGGGCGGCTGCTCGGCAAGATAAGGTACAAGCAAAACATCCTGGCCAACGCCCGCGTGCTCGACACCAAGCAGATGTCGCCCGACACGGTCCAGCTGCTGTGCAAGGTGGAGGTCACCAACCTGCGCGTGAACCGCAAGGCCACTTACACCCTGACAAGTCCGCACGAGGCCAACATACACGAGGGCAAGATTTCCATAAAGTCGCCTATCGGACAGGCCCTTATCGGCCACAAGGCCGGCGACACCGTAGAGGTGAAGGCTCCTGCCGGTACGATAGAGCTCAGGATAGAGAGCATCGGGCTGTGACCGCGCGATCTCGGCAAGCCCTCTTTGCTGAAACGCCCCATCCCTTGACATGACAAGGGGATGGGGCGCCTTTTTTGTGATTGCGAAGCCCCTGCCAACCGGGAATTTTGTGATAAAGCTCCGCGAAATGGCAGGAATTTTGTGATAAAACAATGAAAAAGCAAAGGAATTTTGTGATTTTCCCTTCGTTTTCCTCAGGAATTTTGTGAGAAAAGGTTATCTTTGCTGCAGATAAGATGCCATTTGTTATGAAACTAATACATGACCATCGGCGGAATGCCTGCCGTGGTCAACACGTTAGTCACCAACGGCAACTTCAGCGGTACTCTCAAGATGCAACGGCAACTGCTTCTCGACTACGAGGAAGACATCACCAAATACGCCCAAGGACTGGACAAGGGAAAAATAAAAATCGACCTTGGAGATGGATTTCTTCATCAGGGACGCACGGTCGCTCATACCCGTGGAGGTAAAGACAACCGACAGTGCCACAAAGTCGCTCACCAAACTGACCGCGCAAGATGGCAAATACCCTGACATACGATACGGCATCAAACTCTGCAACAAGAACATCGGGTTCAATGGCAAGTTCTATACCTTCCCATATTTCCTCACCTTCTTGCTAAAGAGGTTTGTGAGGAAAGACTTATAACAACGGGGCTATGCTGATTCGCATTGGCGTGTTTCTACTTCACACGGATATAAAAGATTATAAAGATGTCGGCTTCGGACACTTCAAGCCTACAAGGATGCTGGCAATAGTTTGACTTCGGCAAAATCAGAACTTGAAACGGCAGCATCTTCTTTAAAGGGAGCAAAGGACAACTTGGATAAAGCCACCGATAAAGCAGACGCTGTTACAAAAGCCATTGATAGCTTTATTGCCAAAGTGAGAGATATAAAATTCAAGGCTAAGGTTGATGATGGCGACATTGAGAAACTGACAGATGACAGAAAGAAACTCAATGGCGATGAGTCCAAACTTATTGAAGACCACCGAAATGAGAATAAGTAAATCCTCACTCGCCATTTCTATGATTTGTCTAATATGATGTCAAGAAATGAAGGAGTTTGGTTGTCGAAAGGTTGGGTAAAGACTTTGTTTTGGATATTCTTGCCATCTATGCTATACACAATATTCTTGATTGTCTATTTTGTAACATCATACATAGAAAGATAAGAACAAAAGCCAAGTCAACAGGTAAATCTGTCAACTTGGCTTTTGAACGTAATAAAAGTTTGCAGTCTTACTTTATTTTAATGACTTTGACAATACATTTATCAATATTGTTATAAGCTGCTACAACATACATACCAGAAGGTAAGCCTGCCAAACTTATTGAATTTTTTCCTGTCACATTTTCTAAAGAGTTTATCAATGCGCCTGCAACATTTGCAACTGCAATATTGTAATGAACACCATCTTCGATGTCAATATACACAACGTCTTTAGTAATAGTTGGATAGACCTTGACCTTGTTTGCTTTTATGTTTTCTATTCCAGAAGCATCAGATACAGTATAGAAGAATGATACTACTTCACTTTCATATAAATCTTCAGCATAAGCAATGGCTCTAATTTGAGTATTTTCATTGATGATTATAGGAGTTCCATCATACAACTTCCTCGCAGCAGAATTTTCACAAGGACAACTGCCATCAAGTGTGTAATAGATGATTGCATTTTCTGTACCACATGACAATGAAACAGATGTACCCTTGCTTACATCACTTCCCGACTCGATTGATGCCATAGGATTATCCGTCATCTGTAATCTGTCATCAATAACGTTTACTTCTGTCTTGCCAATTATATCAAAACCTTCAATTGAGTACTCCAATGTAGCAGAACCAGGCAACTCACCTTTTACGGTGAAATAGGCATTGCCATCACTATCGATAATAACATGCTCATCAGACAAAGAAACAATCAAAGGTGAGTTCGTTTTTATGTTCAAAGTTTTTCCTTTAGCAAAATTTGCAGGTTGAATATGAACATATATATCACGTTCACTTTCTGTAGTCATGTTAGCAACGGAATCGACATCTATTATTTCAAGTTTCTGCTCAATCGGAAATTCTTGACAGAATGTTTCTTGCATGGTCACATTAGCATAACTTTTCACTTTATTACTTACAGTCAGCATAATGTTATCCCCATTAAAACGTTCTGTAGGAACGAAACGAACTTTTGAAGCATACGAGTTTCCATTTGAATTATTCTCAACATTAAGTAGTTCGGTTGCTCCTTCAATTGTCTTTCCATTGACAGAAACAAGAATGTTGGCGGTTGTGAGGGTGCTTGGAAGCATATATTTACTAAACTCAATCTCAACACCATCATTGTAAGCATGAACAGTTCTTACCTCTGGTTGGCTATTCTGTTTCATGCCAATGTTTACATCAAGTTGGGGTGGAGGAACTGGCAACCACTCACTGTAAGCGGTTTCATATCCTTCTTTCTCAAATTTCACTTGCCATAATCCTTGTGGTACATCCCATGCATACATACCATCCTTGTCTGTGAACAATGGATTTTCTTGTGCATACTCTGACGCATCCCAAAGTACTACTTTGTCATGGAGTTCACCATACATATCTTCCGT